>JASJBY010000173.1 GCA_030066245.1 Gammaproteobacteria bacterium | reverse complement strand
GGTCCCTCCGCGCACCTCGCACGCGCTGCCCGACCCATCGACAAGCTGCACCTGCCCCTGAAGCAGGTAATAAACGCGCTGGTCATCTCGTCCGGCCGTGAACAGCCGGGTTCCCGGGGAGAGCTCGCGTACCTTGGCCTTGCGCCGCACCTCCTCGAGGGCATCCGGGTCCAGCTCCGCCAGGGGCACCAGCTGGCGGAGAAGCGAGGCCTCCACCAGTGCGGGCGCAGCGCCCGCCGCCCCGGGGCTGCGCGCGTCGCGCTTGGTCCGGTGGAATAGGGACATGGGGCTGATCTCCGCGGTTTATCGCACGCCTTTCCAGCGGCGCCTCATCCCGTGCCTTTAGCGCACCACGGTCAGCCGGCATGGGACACCGGCCCACCGCATCGCTGCAGCCCGCTGCTGCACCACCTTGCGCGCCGGCCCCACCACCGTTCAGCCTGGGTTCAGGTACACCCTCTTAACCTTCTGGCATAAGAGCACTGGGCAGCCGTCCGAGAACGGCACCGACAAGCAGCAGAACCCGTCAGGAGAGGCTCACCATGAACACCGACATCCTACCGGTCTCCATCCATGCCAAGCGCCCGCGGATACCCCGCGCTCGGGCTGGACTGGTCTTGGCTTACGCCCTCCTGGCCGTGATGCACGTGCCTCAGGACGTGCTCGCCGCTACGGGCCCCAGCATCCGACTGTTTCCGACCACGGTGTTGGAAGATATCCGGCAGACCAGCCAGGTGGCCGCCGCCATGGAAAGCGGCCTTCAAGACATCATCGCGCGCCTGGACCAGCAGCTACAGCTGTACCGGGAGAGCCGCTGCGAGGGCAACGAGGAGGACTCGGGCTGCGCGCGCCTGGCCAGACAGCTGGGTGCAACCTACCTGGAGATGCTCAACGCCATGGGCGAGCAGCTGCCCGACATGGAACAGGCGGTCAACAGCACCCAGGTCAGCCTGGAGAAACGGCTGCGAAAGGAGCTGGGCCAGAAGATGACGCCTTGGGGCCTGCAGGAATTGCTGCTGGGCAATGGCAACGGTAAATCGACCGCAACCCCCCGCCCCAGCCTGCGCGGCCGCTCGGGTATGCGCCTGAGCGATCGATTCCGGCAGTACTACCAGCTCGTCGCTCAGTCGGGTGGCAACAATGGCCACTCCCTGGCGGTGATCGCATCGGATATCTATCTCGACATGCAGGAGACAGCCGAACTCATCGCACGCACTCGGGAGGAGATCAGCCGGGCTGCGCTGCTGGAGCAGCTCAACCAGTCATTCGGCGTCATCACGCCTGAAATGCAGCAGGTCGTGGCCGGCGTAAAGTCGATCCTGTTCGGCGACCCGGAGGCGGCAGCACCTGTTGCGGGCCCCCCCCCAGGCAGCGAGGAGCAGGCCTACCGAAGCCCGCTCGCCATGTGAATCTGCGACAACGGCGTGCATCAACCCTGGCTCAGGAGACCGAGGAGCATCGAGATGAACAGACCCACCGCATTGGCGACCACCAGCCGGATGGCAGTCGGTTGCCTGCTGGCCCTCAGCATGGCCGCGTGCAACAGCTTCAACACCCGCCCCGGTGATTCGGGCGCGAACTGCCCGTTGCCGGAGCACCAGAACCTGGAGGTCGCCCTGGAGGCGGCGCAGGAATCCCTGCAGGCCGGCTGTGCAGGTGAGTTCGATGCCTACCTGGACAGCCTGCTGACGATTGCCCAGGGCGATCCGGGGCCGGAGAACAGGGAGCGGTTCAGTGAGTTTCTGGTCTGGAGCACCGAGCAGGGGCTCCTCAGCCGCCTCCAGGCCAAGGCGCTCTACAATCGGTACTTCAGCGTCAAGTTCGTGTCCATGGCGGGTGAGTACAACAACTGCGCGCTGAGCTGTCCGCGCAAGCATCGCTTGCTCTCCGAGCTGGAGACCGAGTTGGCGGATAAGGAAATCGGGCTGATGAAAGTCAGCGGCGACCAGCAAGGCTACTACCGGGCCGACCGTCTGTACCAGGAACTGGAGCTCGTCCTGGAGGCGACCTGTACGGCCTGCTCCGCCGCCCGGTAGCAAAGCGCCATGCAATCGGCGAGTAAGCGCGGCTTTCTCGGGGGCTTCGTCGGCGGCGCCGCAGCCATCCTGGTGCTGCTCCTTCTGACGCAGCTGCGGGACACGCCTGTCGGCGGGCTCGAACCGGCCGCCGTCCTCGCCTGGACTCGCGACAACCTGGGACTGTCCGTGCCGGTGTTCGTCGTGGTGCTGGTCCTGTTCGTCCACAGCCTGGGGCGCCTTCGGCGGGGCCTGGACGAATCCGGTCCTGCCGACGAGATCAGCCATGCGGACCAGCTCACCGACACCTGGACCAGCCTGTTTTTTGGCATAGGCGTGATCTGGACCGCCATCGGCATGCGCGGCGCCCTGCTCTTCGCCCTGGGCGACCCGAACACGACTGCCGCGGTCGGCGCGTTCGCGGTCCTGCAACGCATGGTGGACGGCGGCATCCTGCTGGCCCTGTCCACCACCATTGTCGGCGGGGTCGGGGGCTATCTCATGCGCATTATCAAGACCCTGACCGTCGGCGCGGCGCTGCGCCGATACTACGACCAGACCGCCCGCGCCCAGGGCGATGCCATCTCTGCCACGCTGATCCGCATAGAGCAACACCTGGCGGGGCTGCACGAGCCTCGGCCGGCGACGGAGGTTGGGAACCATGCACAGACAAGCTTGGAGCGGAGACCGGGGGACGGAGCGCGCTAGGGAGGCCGGCGGTATGGAAGATTTACAGACCGACGTGATGCGCTTCATGGCTATCCTGGCTTTCTGCCTGATGGCTGTCTTCGCGCTCGTACAGAGCCTACCTACGCAGTCCGAGCCGCCGACGCCAGCAAGGGATGCCCGCCGGCAGAACCTGCCGCCTCCTCCGCCAGCCACGCCCACACAGCTTTCCGCGCCCGAAGCGCAACGGTCGCCCAAGCCGCGGGCAGCCCCAGCGCAGGCCGCGGGCCCTGCCCCCCGGTCGGCGACACAGGGGTTCGCGCTGCGTTTTGCCTCCGACGCGGCGCTGCAACGGCTGGTGAGAAGCGGAGGGGTCAAGCTCTACGCCCTGGCCCAAAAGGACACTTGGCGGCTCTCCCCCGGGCCCGGCGGGCCGGCCTTCGCACGGGCTGCCGCCCCCGAGAGAATGCACGTGATGAACGCCGACACCGTGCCCGCACGCCTGGTCCGGGCATTGCTTCAGCGAGCCCAGCCCGGTGGGGACGTCACCTGGGGAGTCACCTTGCCCGACTCCACGGCCGAGGCCATCAGCCGGCTCCTGCGCTCCGCCGCCGGCGGTACGCTGGTCATTCAGGGCAGCGGTGATGTGCATCGAGAAGACAGCGACCAGCCAGGCAACGGGGCTACACCATGAGCGTCCACACTGAAGTTCATTCCGGTCCTGCCGCCCTGCCAGCCCTCCAGCGTAGGGTCGGGTGCCTGCTGCTCTGCATGGCGCTCGGCCTCGCGGCAGGCTGCCAGTCGAATCCGACCCGAACCGGCGGCGACCTGACCACGGCCGATCAGGGCTTGTTCGCATGGGTGGACGGGTCCTTGACGCCTTCTCTCGCCGAGCAGCTCGCCAGACACCCGCGCTTCAAGGGCGAGCCCGTGCTCCTAGTGGCCATGACCGGGGCCGATGTTCTACCGGACATAGACGCCCTGAGCCACTCTCTGCGCTCCCGGGTCATGGACAGTCTGTTGGAGACCCCCGGCGTCAATCTGCACTGGCGGCCTGCGGTGCGCCCCTGGCGACATCACCGCCGTCCTACACAGGCGGACTGCCGGGACAGCCGCGCGGTGCACTATTTCATTGGGATTGATATCAGCCCTGTGCCCGGCGGCGAAGTGCGGGCCCGGGTCCGTGCCCTGGACCTGCGGGACGAGACCTGGGTCGCCGGCTTCAGCAAACACTGGCAGGGCCGGCTCAGCGCGGCCCAGGCCTCCGCATGGCGGCAGAGGCACCCCGACGAGTACCTGCGAGGACTGCGCGTGCTGCCGTTTGGACCGGACCAGCTGGACCTGTTGGCCGCCTATCTGGCGGGCAACCTGAGCTGCCTGCTCCGCGGCGATCCAAACGAGGAACGGCTCGTGCACCTGGCGTCGCCCCCAGGCAGCGACCCGCAACTGCGCACCACGCTGGAGCTGGTGGAGAACTACCTCGCCCGCTTCCGGGCGGTTCGCGCCACTGACGACGCCAGCCGCGCCGTCCTGATTCTGCAGGGGAAGAAGCACCCGATCCACGGCAATCTTCACCAGATATGGACATCGCTACGCAGTCGTGAGGGCCACCAGCGCATCGACACCGAGGCTTACGTGCGCCTGAACCCCGGGCAACGCCCTGGCAGCGACGAGGAGCAGCCCCCGACTCGGGCAGCCGCCATCTCGACACCGTTGCTATCGGGACTTCAGCTGGTCAGCCCGAGAGAGCCGGGGCCCTGCGGCGCCGCCGTCGATTTCGAACCGGCTGGCAACCACGTGGCGGCGAACGACTGCGTCGCCGTGCAAGTGGACGTTGCCGACGACGCCCGGCTGTTCCTGCTCCGCCACAGCCCTGATGCCGGGCTGCGGCGGCTGCACCCCGCCAGCTGCCGCAGCCCGCAGACCGAGCCAGGCTCGGGAGGCCGCGGCAGTCGCCTGAGGATCGTGACCGCCCCTGGCGAGCAGCAGGGTTACCGAGCATCAGAAGCGGCAACCTTGTACGCAGTTGCCGTGAGCGGCAGCCAGCTGCGAAGGCAGGTAACCGCCCATATGCAGCAACTGGCCAGCGACTGCGACGCCGGCCGTCAATCAACCGGGCCCCGGATGGACAGCTGGCTGGTGCGCCTGGAAGACCTGTTGCAGACCCATCCCATGCAATCGGACTGGCAGGCCATCCGTGTCCGCTACAGCCCCTGATCAGCGCCGACAAGAGGACGAGACCATGCTGAGACTGATGGGATTTCTGTTCGGTAGCGCGGTGGCCCTGGTGGCGCTGCTGACGTTCACGGACCTGCCGGCGCTGGCGCCCTACCGGCAACCCGTCGTGGAAAGCGTGTCCATGCTTTTGGAGGGGCTGGAAAAAGTGCCCGCTCCCGGGGATGCTTCCGTTGCGCCGCCTCCGCTAGCGCCAACAGCCACGCACCAGGTCGTCAAGCCCCCGGCGCGGCCCTCGCCACCGGGCCCTGCGCCGGCGCTCACGGGCACCGCCCCCCGTCAGGCTCCACCCAGCGCGGCGGCACTGCCCGGGCCACCGGTCCCACCCCCGGAACCCCGCTGGCACGTCTTCTGGAATCCCTTCCGCAGCGAATTCTCCGCGAACGGCTTTGCGGAGCGCCTGGCGCAGGCGACCGGCTTGGATTTTCGAGTGCTGCGCGTCGGCAGCGGCCACTACGAGGTGGCGTTCGCCTATCTGAACGAACGGGAGCGGCAGTCCCGGCTAGATCGAATCGCGGCAGCGACGGGCCTGCAACTTGTGGAGCGCGGGCCATGATGAGCTGGCTGGGATCGGTTCGCCTGCTTGTGCTGCTCATCGCCTGGCTCGTGGAACCGGCGGCGGCCGCCAATGGCAAAGCAGTGGATCTGTCGACGGCGTGGCGGGATTATCTGCGCCGCGATGCGTCTCGTGATCCCGCACAGAGCTTTCCCTACCAGCACTGCTTTCGACGGGCGGCGACCAGGCACGGCCTGCCGCTATCCCTGCTGCTGGCCGTTGCCCGCGGGGAAAGCGACTTCGACCCCAACGCCCGCTCGCATGCCAACGCCCACGGCTTGATGCAGATCCTCTGGCCCGACACAGCTCGGGACCTGGGGCTCAAGCGCCTCAGCGAGCTCTACGATCCGTGCAAGAACGTGGATGCCGGCACCCGTTATCTGAAGCAGCTGCTGCAGCACTACGAGGGTGATCTGCACCTGGCCCTGGCCGCTTACAACTACGGGCCGCGGCGAATTGTCGCAGACGCGCGGCGCATCCCCGACGGCGCCCGGTGGTACAGCGGTTACATCTACCGGCACCTCAGCTACGTGCTCGGCCGCGCTGGCCGCCAGGGCAAAACACCGTATCGCAGCGAGGGCAAGTTGGAGCTGCTCGTGTTTCAGCAGCCGTATCGGGCACAGGCTTTCGTGCAGTCCCTTAAAGACAGCCAACCGAAGCTGCGGCTCGACTGGTTCAGAGCAGGCAGCGGCCGATTTCGCGTCCTGCTGCTCTATGCCGACGAGCCGGAGCTTCGCGCAAGCAAACGGATGCTGGCCCAAGCCGGGTTTCACATGGATTGACCGCCGGCTATAGACACCACGCCTTGGGTTGGAGGAACCGAAAGATGCTCAACCACAATAAGATCCGTTACGTCATGCACGGCATCACCGCCGGCCTGTTGTGGGGAATGACCGTGGCGGCTGGCGCCGAGACCTATTACGAGCACGTACCCGTCCTGGACGTCACACCGATCGTCGAAAGTCGAAGGGTGCCTGTCCAGGAGCGGATCTGCGCTCGGGACGAACGCGACCGCAGGGGTGCCTGGAGAGCTGTGGGCGACGTGCGCAGCGGTCGCCCGCAGCTGTCAATCAGCGCGGCGGTGAACGAGGACAGACAATTCTGGGCAGGGCTCTCTGCGGAAGAAGACCGCTGCGGCACCGTCAAGCGCTACAGGCATCGGCACGAAATCGCCGGCTACCGGGTGGAGTACGCGTACGGCAGTGAAAGGCTGGTGACCCGGATGGACCACGACCCGGGCGAGCGGATCAGGATCCGCGTGCAACTGAGCCCGGTCGACAGGGAGGACGCAAGCTGGGCAGGAAATTTCAGGCCTTCAGGGCGTTCTCGATACAGGTAACGAGATCCTCGGTTTTTACCGGCTTGGCAAGAAACACGTTGCCCGCGATGGTGCTGCCGGTCGGCTGGGTTTCCTCCTTGGTGACGATGGCAGTCAGGAACACGATCTTGATATGGGACAGCATGGCGTCGTCCCGAAACACGGCCGCCACGTCGCTGCCTTCCATATCCGGCATCATCACGTCCAGCAGCACGAGGTCCGGACGGAACTCGCGCGCGGCATCCATGGCTCTGCGTCCTTCGTTCTCCTCTCTGACCTCGTACTTACCTGTGCGCTCCAGGTTAAGCTTCACCATCCGAGTGAACTGAGTCTCGTCGTCGACGATCAGGATTCTCTTCTTCAACACGCGGGTCCTCTTCTAGGGCTTTGAACTTGAGGGTGACACGCACGCCACCTTCGATTCGGTTCTTGATCTGAATCGTACCGCCATGCAGACCGATTATGTTTCGCGTCACCGACAAGCCAAGTCCGGTGCCCTTGCCGACAGGCTTGGTGGTGAAGAAGGGATCGAATACCTTGTCCACTTTCGATTCCGGGATTCCTGTTCCCGTGTCTTCCACGTGACAGATGACGGCCGCCTGGCCCGGTTGTAAACACTCCGCATCCTCCGGACCTTCCAGGTCGTCGCGGTCGAGTATCTTGCGGGCCGTGGTGACACCCAATCGGCCGCCCCTGTCCATGGCCTGAATCGCATTCATGAACAGGTTGATGAAAACCTGCTGCATCTTATCACGGTCCAGCTGGACAGCTGCAGAGTTCTCGGAAAGCCGTTGCGCGAGCTCAACGTTGTGTTGAACGAGCTCATGCCGCACGAGGGCGAGCGAATCCTCGATGATGCAGTTCAGATCGGCCGGCTCCATGTCAGGCTTCTTCTCCCGGGAGAAATCCAGCAAACCCTTGATCACGGTATCGGCGCGTCGCACGCTGTCGCCGATGTCGGTGAGTACCGACATGGCAGTTTCGTCCTTTTGAAGCGAGCCGCCCAGGAAATCCACGCCAAGCTGGATAATGGCCAAAGGATTCTTCACCTCGTGGGCAACTCCCGCCGAGAGACGCCCGACCGACTCCAGCTTCGCCGCCTGAACCAGTTGCTGCTGTGCTTCCTTCAACGCCTGGTGTGATTCCAGCAGCGCCCGATGGCTCTCGCTTAGGGCGTTCTCCGCCTGTCTGCGCTCAGTGATGTCCTGGAGAACCACGACTGCGCCAATCAGATCTTCCCCGGAATAAAGAGGTGTGCTGGTGAACTGAGCCGGAAAGCACAAGCCGTCGCGACGCCAGAAGACTTCCTCCACACGCTGCGCCCGTCCACTCGTCAGCGTCGTGTGAACGGGCGCATCCTCTTCGGCGTAGGGGCTGCCGTCCTCGTGCCGATGCTGAAGCAGGCTATGGAAATTCCTGCCAAGCACCTCGGCCTCCGGCCAGCCGGTGATTCGCGTCGCGGCCGGGTTGACGAATGTGATCCGGCCCGCGGTATCCAGCCCGTAGAGACCCTCACCCATGGCCTCCAGGATGCGTTGGTTGGCTGCCTGCAGCTCTCGATTCCTGCGGGCAAGCTCCCGCTCCAGTCGTCCGATCTTCAGGTGCGTTTCCACCCGCGCCACCACCTCTTCGGCCTGAAATGGCTTGGCGATGTAGTCAACGGCCCCCAGCCCCAGTCCCTTGACCTTGGACTCGGTGTCGTCCAGCGCCGAGAGAAAGATGACGGCGGCGTCTCGGGTTAGCGGGTCTTGCTTAAGACGGCGGCATACCTCGAAGCCGTCTATGCCGGGCATCATGATGTCGAGCAGGATGAGGGCAGGCTGCATGCGTGCGGCGACGCTCAGGCCATCTTGGCCGTTCTTGGCCGCCAACAGATGCAGCCCCCGGCCCTCAAGGGTGCTGAAAAGCACCTGGAGGTTGGTGGGATTGTCATCCACGAGCAATACGCGGTCGGAATGCTCGGTCACTTCCCTCATGGCGTTCCTGTCACGGCTACTGGCTCAGCACTCACGTGCCCCTCCGTCGCGGTTGCGTTGCGGGGAACCGGCATCGGTTGCCCGCGACCTGCGTCCCGGACAGCTACGCTGTTGGGGTCCCTTTCCCGGCAAGGCTAACGCAGGTGCATCGACCCCCAACCCTGCGGCTCTCGGTTCAGTGTAGAAGCCTGCGGCGAAAACAAAAGAAAATGGGGGCCCG
>JASJBY010000172.1 GCA_030066245.1 Gammaproteobacteria bacterium | reverse complement strand
GTTCGAGGGCCTCGTGTGAGAGCGCACAGATAGCTGTTCCGAAATAACGATCACAAACGGCGATACAGCTGGTGTGGGACCCGGCCGGGTCAGCCCTTAGCGTATTTCGGATCAGTTATCTAGTGCAGTTCATGTATACGCTGCCCGTGGTCAAACAAGAGGATCCACCACCTCCAGAAATGGAAACTTGTGAAAATCCGAATCGCGCGTGTAAATTCGCCGAATGCCGTGTTCACGCATCAGAGCCGCCGTGTGAACGTCGTGAATCAGGTTTCCCCGCAATGCTACACCCTCGGTGAGTATCAGCTTTCCGATTGCCGGGTGCCTGTGTGTATGGTGCAGAATCCCCAGTCCAGGGCTTGAGAGTAGCACCTCCACGAAAGCCCATGCTTGTGGGGCAGGCCATGGCCGTCTGAACACCCGCGGGTGCGAAACCACGCGAACGAACTCGTAGATGATGTTCCAGGTTAGGTACCAGGGGAGACTATCTCTTCGCCATTCATCAAGCTTGGAACGACATGATTGATGCTCCGCGCAACTGCGATCCGCCGCGTAGACAAGAACGTTGGTGTCGACAACGAACACTAGCGGCCTTCCATAGCCTGATACAACGACTCCCGGTCCGAAACGTCCACGAGTGTCCCAGCCCCGTCAAAGCTGGGCAACGGTTGGACCTTAGCTGCCTCGCGGGGCTTCTCGAGGCTGCGGCGCAGGGCCGCCTCGACCATCTCCGACAGAGTCTTACCCTGGCGCGCCGCCTCCTTCCGCAGGCGTTTCATCACGCCATCGTCAATGTTCAAAGTCGTCTTCATATGGAAAACCATATGTGTTATATGGAACGCTGTCAATCTCAACGCACTGCTGCCGGGGAGCCCTACCTTGCCTGTGCAGTTGATTTGAAATGCGCTTCACGTTCGCGCCGTGCGGACTTGGGCGCAAGGGCTTAGATGGCGAGAGTATTGAGCGGTTACTCATGCGCTGGGATTTCCTCAAGTCATGGTTCGATCCCGAGACCCGCCGGAGGGCCCGCGAACTCCAGGTCGCCAATGCAAAGGCCATAGAAAGCGTGGTGGTCGGCACAGACCCGCGCTTGCGCATGGTCAGCGGATATCAGAAGAAGCTGGCCCCAGGCGTGACCCGCGCACTGACGCACGCCGAAGCGGTGGCGCAACAGCTACCCGGACCGATCGAGGTGAGCCGAAAGACCTTCGGGGCGGACCCTCGCGTACGCGCTTTGTTCGTGTCCGTGGACCACTTGCGGGAGACCTTCGCGCATAGCCACGTGCTGCGGAGCTTTCTGACCCAACCCCGGCACCAGGGGTCAGGGACCTGCTATGCCCTGCTCGCTGTGGACAAGAGCGAAAAACAGACCTTCGGAATGGAGCTGGACACGGAGCTGGTGCAAAAGGAGGTTATGCAAACAGTTGTCAACTTCAGCGCTCACCGCTTTGTCGCACCCGCGCCCGATATCCACACGCTGAGAAGCGAGCTTGTCGAGCAGGCGTTCGAGCACCTGGTAGGCTGTGCGCTACGCCGCATCGTTTCCCTGCGGGCCAGGTCTCAGGAACTCACGGAACGACGCCTGCTGCTGGAGAGCAAGCTCCGGGAGCGCCTGACCAGGAAACGCGGTCTCCAGGAGACCCTGTTCGAGGTCCCCACGCTGGACGGCACGGTGACCATGGAGATCCGGCACCACTTGGCCGACACAGATGAAGAGCTGAAGGCTGCTTCCGTAAGCCTCGGGACCCTGAACGATTACCTGGGCCAGATCCAGGATGTCCTCAGCCATCCAGAGAACCATCTCCGACTGCACCCGTTGACTGTTCGCCTGGATCGTTCGGGCGTCAAACGAAAAGCCGATGATCCGAGGCCTGGTCAGAACGTGGATTTCACGGAGATCCAGCTGGGCGATGAGCAAAGCGCCGTCGGGATCCTGGTTTCATACTCACCGAAAGAGTTCCCGCCGCAGGCCCTCTCAAAGACGGTGTTCGGCGATTGACAAAGAAACTCGTCCGGCCTGTTACGAGCGACGTTACTGAGAACGAGCATATCGGTCGTAGCAAAGGCTAAGCGCCGGGTGGTCGAGGTCTCGCAACATCCATTGCCGGACCTTGTGCAGAAGGAGTTACTCTCGGTCAGCGAATTGCCTCGATTGGAATTCCCAGGTTCAATCTTCTCCAAGCTCGGTCTGCCGTGTAGACCGGCATGCCAGTCTCAAGGCCAAGCGCAAGACATGCCCGATCGCCCAGAGAAAGGCCCAGCTTCTGCGTGCGTTGCCGAAGCTCACTGGCCACCTCGGCTTGCTCGACAGTGAAAGGCTCTAGCTTCAGGCCCAGCGCTGCCAAATCATTTCGAAGACCGGCAGTATCCACGTTTCCAGCACGGGCCTTCTGAATGACTTCTGCCCAATTGACGGTCGAGACAACGGCGGCATTGAGCACTGCCTTTACCGCGTCGCAACCCGATTCCTGCTGCAGGTATGCCAGTAGCGCCGAAGCGTCCAGGACCGCCGTCACCTGCCGGCCTCTCGACGCGCTTCCTCTCGACGCTCAGCGATAAGCTCATCAGCGAGACTCCTCCCCTTGACCTTCTCGAAGCGCTCGTATATTCGTCGTTCTACAGCCTCCGCTTTCTCGACAACCAAGCGACCGTCCTCAACGCGGGCGAGGAGTATCTCTCCCGCCTCAAATCCGAGCGCTTTGCGCAATGCCGCGGGAACCACCAACCGCCCTTGAGCCCCTAATTGCACGTCAGCCTGAAGCGCAGGTTCTGCCATCTTTCTCTCGCTTGTGCCATTATTTGAAAAGTTTGGCACATAATGACATTTGATGCCATTCGTCAACCGCTCGACGTCAAGCTCTTGTGTCCTGCACAAGACCCACTCCCCCCGGCAGGCACCGAACCCTGAACTTGCGTGCTATCCGACGGCAGAGAGCTGTAGCAAGTAATCGAGAGTGGGGATGACTGACTCGGAACAGTTGATAGGCTATGCGACTTATAACCATCTCCTTGCTTTTCGCGTCAGCATTGGCGACTGCACTCGCGCTTTTCAGCGCCTATGGTGCCTGGCGGATCCAGCGTGACTATCCGCCGGTCGGACAGTTCGTGGAAGCGGCCGGTCTACCGATGCACTACGTTGACCGCGGCAGCGGACCGCCAGTGGTCTTGCTCCACGGCGCCAGCACGAGCCTGATGGACTTCACGGCCAGCCTATTGCCGCCCTTGACTTACAGCCACCGTGTTCTCGCGTTCGACCGGCCTGGCCACGGTTACAGTGACCGTCCCGTAGGCGCCTGGCCAAGCCCTGCGGAGCAGGCGGACTACCTGCACGCCGCGCTCGCCAAGCTGGGCATACGCCGGCCGCTGCTGGTGGGACACTCATGGAGCGGCTCCCTGGTCCTGGCCTACCTGCTCCACTATCCCGACAACGCTGCCGGCGGCGTGCTGCTCGCCGGGGGTAGCCATCCCTGGGAAGGCGGCGTGGCATGGTCGGTTGACATCGGCCAGGTGCCGCTGCTCGGCAGAATCTTCGCCCACACGCTGGTCTACCCCGCTGGGCAGCTGCTCCTGGAGGGCGCAGTCTCAGAGGTATTCCGGCCCGAGGCGCCGCCCCCGGATTACGTGCGCCGCACGGGCGTGGAGTTGGTGCTGCGCCCAGGCAACTATTTCTCCAACGCCGAGGACGTGGGCCGGCTGAGTGAATTCCTTCGCGTGCAGAGCCGCGACTATGCCGCGCTTCGCCAACCTCTCCTCCTCATTCACGGCACCGAGGACCACATCGTTCCTGCCTGGAACCACACCGACAGGCTCATCGAGATATTGCCCGATGCCGAGGTCGTCCGCCTGGAGGGTGTCGGGCACGGCTTGCATCATACGCAGACCGAGCGCGTGGCCGGATTGATCAGCGAGTTTTCCCGCAGAGTTCAGGCCGAGACACCCACCAGGGACAGCGGCTGGTGACGGCGCGACTGCCGCGCTGCCGCATTGGTGTTCGCTTCAGGCCGTACCGGCATGAGTGGCCGGGACCGTCGGCCGCAGGGATAGCGGCCGTCGAGCCTACAGGGAGGTATTCACGGCGTGTCCCGGCGGCTCGTGTTGGTACGACCCCCACCGCGTGTGCTTAACCGATCACGGATGCGCGCTGCCGGTGGTTGTCACGCGCTCACTGGCCGGCGTCTCCGGACGTCTCCGGGGATGAGGTGGATTCGACTGGAGCCAGGAAATCGAGGGGCATGATCCCGACGAGGACGTCAACAAGGGCTCCTGCCGGATGCGAGGTAACGAGCGTTCCTCGAGCGGCCAGGTTAACTTATTAAAATCGGGGTTAATCGCCGTTCAAGAACTGTAACCCTGTGATAAAGCAATTCTGGACGATCCAGGCAACGATCTGGACGATTCAGCTAGCGCGCGCAAACCTCGACCCCCGTATACTCTCAACGTGGCCGTGTTACTTTAATGGCACTGGCCCTGCATCCTTCTACCGGTGTACGATTCCGCACGCTTGCAGTCATTTCAGACATAGTCAGTAACCACGCTGCGACCACAATAGCAGAGCGGCGACAGGCGCAAGAGGATTGAAACAGCATGAAGACGGGCACTACGGTAAATCGTCACGCCACACGGCAGTCCACAACCTGGCTGCTACCCGTTGTGTGGCTTCTTCTCACCATCTGCGGCACGGCGGTTGCCGAGGAACAAGGCGGCGGCGCGGTGCCGAACCCCGGCATTGAGCTGTGGCGGGCAGTACGCGAAGGCCCCCCGCCGGGCGTCAGCAGGAGCCAGGTCGAGGGCATCGGCATGACCACGCTGATCGCGGAAGGCGGCGAAAGGTGGCGACAGCTGCGCAGCAATTACGTGGCGCCGTGGGGCGGCTGGGCGCTGGTGGGGATGCTCGGCGTGCTCACTTTATTTCACCTGGTCCGGAAATCGCCGGAACGATTCGACGGCAGTTCGGGCAAGGTGATTGTTCGTTTTCCTGATTACGATCGGATTCTCCACTGGTTCATGGCAGGGACTTTCCTGTTCCTGGCCATCAGCGGGCTCATCCTGCTGCTGGGGCGGTATGTCATACTGCCCCTGGTGGGTCCCCAGGCCTTCGGTGCCATTGCCAGCGCCAGCAAAGAGGGACACAATCTGTTCGGTCCGGTGTTCATCGTATCCCTGACGCTGTTTGTCCTGCGCTTTGCGCAGCGCAACTTTTTTGCCCGCGGCGACCTGGCATGGCTGGCAAAAGGCGGCGGCATGCTCAGCGGCAAGCATGTTTCGGCCGGATTCTTCAACGCCGGCGAGAAGATCCTGTTCTGGTCCATCACTTTCGGCGGTCTGGCCATCAGCATATCCGGGCTGATTCTGGTGTTTCCGCTCTTTGGGCAGTCCAGAGAGCTCATGCAGCTCATGCTGCTGGTCCACGGTATCGCTGCCCTCGTGCTCATCGCCTTCACCTTCGGCCATATGTACTTGGGCTCCATCGGCCTTCCCGGGTCCTTTAACGCCATGAACACCGGAAAGGTCGATGCCGACTGGGCCCATGCCCACCACGACCGCTGGCACCGGGAGGCCGAAGAGAAAGGTCTCATAGAGAAAGCGCCAAGCTGAATCCGGTAAGGGGGGAAAAAAATGGAAACTATTGCTGCATTCCTAGAAGGTCCGTTCTGGTACTTTTCCGCGGCGGTTTTCGTGGTGGGCGTCGTCGGGCGTCTGGCCCTGGCCCTGAGCCTCGGCTCGTCGAAGTCGCTGTCCGTACCCCGTGGCTCGGCGTCCGCGGGCGCGGTCCGTGCGGTGTTCTCTCGATTCGTGCCCCGGCGTGATTTCTACCGCCGAATTCGTCTCGAGGTCATCGCGGGGTACGCATTTCACGTGGGGCTGTTCGTACTGCTGTTCTTTGCCGCGCCCCATGTGGAGTTCTACAAGGAGTACATCCTGGGCTTCGGCTGGCCGACAATGCCGCGCTGGGCCTTCATCGTCGTTTCGGAGATCGCATTTGCCGGCTTGATCGTGCTGTGGCTGCGCCGCCTGCTGCACCCGGTATCGCGGAAGCTGTCCGATGCGGGCGACCACATCGGCAGCATACTCATATTCTTCGTGATGCTGACCGGCTGCCTAGCCCTCGGCGAGGACCACGAGAGCCTGCGGCTCATCCACCTGTTCCTGGCTCAGCTTCTGCTCATCTACTTCCCCTTCAGCAGCTTGATGCACACGTTTACCTTTGTGTTCTCACGCGGCTATATCGGAGCAGGCTTCGCTCACCATGGTGTGAAAGCCTGAGAGCGCCGACTGAACAAACACTGCGAGGGCTCAGACAATGCCAGTCGATATGAACGTCGCCCAGGCCTTCATGGAGCAGGTCCAAGAAATGGGCAAGATGGAAGTCCCCAGCAAGCTTTCCGACCAGGAACGGGTGGAGACCGCCAAACAGGTTATTCGCGATGGCATCAACGCGCAGCTTGCGATAGATCTGGAGGCCTGCGTGCACTGCGGGCTGTGCGCCGAAGCCTGCCACTTCTATCTGGCCAGCAAGGATCCCAAGCACACACCCATACGCAAGCTGGACCTGATGAAGCGCATGTATCGTCGCGAGCGCAGCCCAGCGCGTTGGCTGTACCGGCTCTTTGTCAAGGATGTCACCATCGACGACCTGAACGAGTGGGAGGAGCTCGTCTACGACTCCTGCACCGTCTGCATGCGCTGCAGTCTGATCTGCCCCATGGGCATCAACATCGGTGGCGGCGTCGCGGTCATGCGGGCGGCGATGCGCACGGCCGATCTGATGCCCGTTGAAATGCGCCTGGTCGGTCAGGAGCAGGCCGAGAAAGGCACCATTTTCGGCGTGGGGTCCGAGCAGTTCGTCCAGACCCTTGAAGAGCTGCGCAAGACCGGTCTGAAAATTCCACTCGACGAACCCGAGGCCGACATTCTGGTACTCTCGGCGGTGACCGATATCGTGCTCTTCAAGGACACCCTGGTCTCCACCATCAAGATCATGAATCACATCGGCGCCAAGTGGACCTTCAGCAGCCAAGGCTATGAATCGGCGAACTTTGGTTACATGACAGGGGACCAGGAGTGGCAGTGCGCGGCGTCGAAACGGGTGTACGACGCCGCGGTCGCCTGTGGCGCGAAGACCGTTATCGTGGCCGAATGCGGACACTCCTATCCGACGCTGCGCTGGGCGGGCGCCGAGCTGATGGGAAAACCGTTGCCTTTCGAGGTGCTCGCCCCATCCGAGTTCCTGGGACGCGAGATCCAGGCCGGGCGCCTGAAGGTCAAGCCCATTGGCAAGCAGGCAAAGTTCACGTTCCACGATCCATGCAAGATCGGGCGTATCGGCGGGGTTGTCGACGCGCCGCGAGTCGTGCTGGACGCGCTGGGCGTCGACCTCACGGAGACCGAGCCCCACGGTGTGGAAAACCTGTGCTGCGGAGGCGGCGGAGGGAACTTCCTCATTACCCGCGCCCTGCCCCTGCGACTGAAGGTGTTCGAGCTGAAGATGAAGCAGTTCGACGACACCGGCGCCGAGGAGGTCGTGACCTCCTGCGACAGTTGTATGATGAACATCATGGCCGGCACCATGGCACACCAGTGGCCAAAGCCCACGCACAGCCTCATGGACTTGGTCGGTCACCATCTGGCGTAGACTTTCCGGCGTGCCGGCTCGTATGCGAGACGCCCTGTGAAGCCACCTTCCATGACTGTTCTTGTGCCCCCCTCTCCCTGACCCTCTCCCCTACCCGGGGAGAGGGGAATGCTCTATCGAACGGACACTGAACATCCCACGGATCAGGATGCGGATGGACGGAAGCTGAATCCGTTGGCGGGTTGCTCCGCAACACGCAGACCAGGCCGGGGAAGCGGCGGACGAACGGCATTGGCCGGCCATCTCCGCTTTTGCGCAGTTCCGGGGCGGCTCGACGCAAGCTCGCGCAGCCAATGTCCGGGGCAAATCCCATGCCGGTTATATGGTCATAGGCGTCCGACGTCTCGGCATACTTCTTCAAACTTGTTCCCGTCCCTGGCAATACTGGAGAGTCGCGATGCCAAATCCGAATCAGGAAGCTTCCCAGGTCGCCGACGCGCTGAACCGCCTCAGTGTGGCCATGGAGCAGATGCAGGCCAAGTATGATGCAGCCCAGCAGGCTGCCCGCCGGGGCCGTCTTGCGCTGCTGGCGGTGTTGATACTCGTATGCGCAGCGGCCTACCATGCGCTTTCGCCGGTGGCGGAGGTAATCTCCCAACTCCCGCAGCTCACCGAGAAACTGCGTCCGCGTGCCGTAGACGCCGAGACCGCCGCCGCCAAAAGGAAAGAGTTGCTGGCGATGCTGTCGCCCAAGGATCGTGCTGAACTGGAACGCTTCGAAGAGGAGAGAAAGTGGCTGTCTGACTACCTGGCGTCCGATCCAGACTTCGATCCCGGTGCCACGGTCGCCCTGTTCCTGTTCCAGATGGCCCAGTCCGTAAAGGTCATGCCTGCCATGTACAAGGAGGTTGCGGCCATGAGTTCAGCGGTGGACTCCATGAACCACGAGGTAGGCAGCATGAACGTCAAAGTCGATGCGCTGCCCGTCCTGGCAAACGACGTTCACCACATGGGCGTCAAGATGAACTCACTGCCGGTACTGGCAAATGAGGTCCAGGGGATGAACGTCAAGATGTCGGTCATGGCCGCCGGCATGGATTCCACCATGGGGCGGACCGGGCGCATGATGCCCTGGTCCTGGTAATCGCCCCGAAGGACGGAATCCTGGCCTCTCGCAACTCCGAATCACTATTGCAGCGCTCGAAAGAGCACCGACGGCTCATGCAGTCATGGTCTGCACTTCATCAGCCCCGGTTGACCTGAAGCTGCTTGTTTGTTCCGCAATGCGTCGAACTGTGGGTAGCAAGGGTTTCGACGGGATTCGCTCCAGGCTCCGAGTTTCGGCCAGTTTCGTTGCACACCCCGGGCCTCGCGACAGCACCTTCGTCGCTGCGCCTTCCTGCTCCGCTTGAAGGG
>JASJBY010000171.1 GCA_030066245.1 Gammaproteobacteria bacterium | reverse complement strand
GTGGGCGAGGGGGCTGTCTCCACCCAGCACCAGGACGCGTCCTCCCGCTTCCCTGACGAGTCTTGCCAGGTCGAGCGGCCTGCTGGCGACAGACTCCAGGATGCGTGCCTCCACCATCTGTCGGGACAGCCAGTCGGTGACCTGGCGGTGGGCCTTGCGGCCTTCGGCTTCGGTTGGCGCGATGACCAGGACCACCAGGTTATGATGGTCTTCCCGGGCCAGTCGCGCGCCCGTCGCCAGCGCTGAGAAAGCACTCGACGTGGCATCGAAGAGCACCACCACCGGTCTGGCCAGGCGTGAACCCGGCTGCAGGAAGGCTACGGTGCGCGAGGTGCGGGATACCACGGCGCGGGCCGTGGATCCCACACGGGTTCGCGGTCCGGGACGCCGCCCCGTCTGCCCCATCACGATAAGGTCCGCTCCCTCGGCGGCCGCCAGCACCTCTTTCGCCACGTGACCCCGGACCACCCGGAGAGACCAGTTGAGCTGTCGGCGGCCGGCGATGCGCTGCAGGGAGCGGCGGATTTGCTCGGCCTCGGCCTTCAGTGCCCGTTCCATGGCTTGGCCGTCGACGGCTGTGTCCGTCTCGCCGGCGTAGAGTAGTTCACGTGCGCAGGGCAGATTGCCCAGGCGCAACAGCTCCGTGTCCTCTACGAACAGTGCTATCAGCTCGGCCTGCAGTGCGGCCGCCCAGTCGCTCGCTGCCTCGAGTGCCGCCAGGCTGTGCGGTGAAGTGTCCAGGGCAACCAGGACGCGCTGGATGTTCTCTTTAGAGCTCGGCGCCATCTTCGGAATCGCCCTTCTTGACCGCTGCATAGGTCAGGGCGAGTTCGGTAAGCTCGTCCAGTCGCGCCTGGACGAGACCGTTGACGGTGTCCTTCAGGTAGTTGCCCAGCTCGTCGGGCTCGCCGGCCGGTGTGCCGGTCAGCAGTTCCAGCGCCTGATCCACGTGCTCGATGGCATAGATCGAGAAGCGTTTTTCGGCGGCGGCCCGCACCACTTCCTCTCGCAGCATAAGATGCTTGACGTTGGACGCCGGTATGATGACCCCCTGGCCCTTCTCCGGTCCCTTTGCCTGACACACGTCGAAGAACCCCTCGATCTTCTCGTTGACTCCGCCGATGGCCTGGATCTGACCCCGTTGGTTGACCGAGCCGGTCATGGCAAGACACTGTTTCACCGGCAGGTTTGCCAGGGAGGAGAGCAGGGCGCACAGCTCCGCCGCTGAGGCACTGTCCCCCTCGACCATGCCGTAGCTCTGCTCGAAGACCAGACTGGCTGTCAGCGACAGGGGTTTGCTCCGGGCGAAACGCCAGGCCAGAAACTGACTCAGAATCAGAACACCTTTGGAATGGATTGCCCCACCGAGCTCTACTTCGCGCTCGATGTCCACAATTTTTCCGTCCCCGAGGCGGGCGGTCGCCGTGATTCGAGACGGTTGTCCGAAAGCGAAGTTGCCCATATCGAGAACGGACAGCCCGTTCACCTGGCCGACCGCATCACCCCGTGTATCGACGAGGATGGTGCCGCGCTGGATAGCTTCGTGGACTTTCTCGCGTACCCTGTCCAGACGGTAGACCTGCCTGTCGATGGCCTCCTGCACATGTTCGACAGTCACCACATCACGACCCCGCTCGTTTGCCCAATAGGCCGATTCCCTCAGCAGATCCGCGACGCTGCGCATGTGAGTCGAGAGCTTCTCCGCGTCTCCCGCCAGGCGGGCGCCGTGTTCGATGACTCTGGCCACCGCCGAGCGATGAAAACACGGTAGTTTTTCTCGTTTTGCAATCGTGCCGATCAGGCGCGCGTAAAGCAGGTTGTTCTCGTCGTGACGGTCGATTTCCTCGTCGAAGTCCGCGACGACCTTGAACAGCTCGGAGAACTCGGGATCGTAGTATTGCAGCAGGTAGTAGAGCAGGCGCTCCCCAACGAGAACGAGCTTTACGTCCAGGGGAATCGGCTCGGGCTGGACCGACACCGTGCTGATGATGCTGAGCATTTCTCCGAGGGATTCAATGCGGATCTGCCGGGCGGAGAGCGCTCTCTTCAGACCTTCCCAGGCATAGGGCGCCATCAGCACTTTGCGGGCGTCCAGAACCAGATAGCCACCGTTGGCTTTGTGCAGGGCGCCAGGCTTGATCAGGGTGAAGTCGGTCAACAGGGTTCCCATCTGGGACATGTGCTCGGTCCGCCCCACCAGGTTGTGATAGGCCGGGTTGTCTTCGGTGACCACGGGCGCGCCCTGCGACCCGCTGTGGTCTACGAGGACGTTAACCTCGTAGCGTCGGAACGACGGGGAGTTGGCAGACGGCAGGTTCAGTATCTTGGGCTGTTGTTCGTCCTCCTGTTTGCGAAAATCATCGACGTTGTCGATGATGTCCTGCTCGACCTGGTTCAGATACTCGAGCAACTCGGGAAGCTCGGCATACTTTCTTTTCAGCTCCTCCATCTGCTGTCCGACCGCGTACATGGTGACTTCGCGGTTGAACTCCTTCAATCTCCGGCGGTTCTCTCTCCGCCACTGGGGCACCTCCCGCAGCACCTTCTTGAGTCTGTCCTGAAGGTCGCTGATGATCTTCTGGAGGCGTTGCTGCTCTTCTTCCGGCAGCTTCTCGTACTCGGACGGGCTGACGACTTCGCCATCCTTGGTCGGGGCGAAAGCAAAGCCGGTGGGTGTGTGCAGAAACGCGATATGCTCTTTCTCCGCTGCCTCTCCCAGCGCACTGAATGCCTGTCCCTGCCGCTCCTTGAAGTCGTCCTCTATCTGCTGGGCGCGGTTGCGGTACTGTTCGCTCTCGAAGGACGCCGGGATGGCTGTCCGCAGGTCGTCGATGAGCTGCTCCATGTCGCCGTGGAACTCAAGCCCGCGCGCGGGCGGCAGCCGCAGAGCCCGAGGCGCGTGAGCTTGCGCGAAATTATTGACGTAGCACCAGTCCGAGGGTGTGGCCGCCGCAGACGCGGCCTGTTCGAGATATCTTCGGATGAGCGTGTGTTTGCCGAGGCCCGGCGGGCCCAGCACGAACAGGTTATACCCGTCGCTACGCATGCCGATGCCGAAGTGCACGGCGTCAAGCGCACGCTGCTGGCCGATCACCTCTTCCAGCTGTTGCAGCTCATCGGTTGTCTCGAACGGCAGACTGTCTGCAGGGCAGGCCACGTAGAGCCTTGCGGTTCCGAGCGGTTGCGGCCTTTTCATGTCGGCTGTCCTGGACGCCGGTAGCTCTGCTGAGCGCAGGCAGATCCGGTCTGTACCATCGTTCCGGGAGTGTGCACTATCGACACCTGTCTCTTGTTTCCTTCGAGCCAGGGTTGCAAAGGAGGTACTGGCTTACTCGGCCGCTTCCCGGGCAATCTCGTCCAGCATCCTGATGACCGCTGACGTGGCCTCGTCGGCGTCGCCAGCAAGGAACTGCTTACGGTAAGCGATGTAAACCCGGCCGGGCTCCGCTGCGAGTTCATAGGCGGCGATGGTGAAGGGGCAGATAACCAGGTTGCGGGGATCCGCGGCAACCATCTGATGGGACATGACCGCGCTGCAGAATTCCACGGACTCGGCATGCAAGTATATGTTCTTGTCGAATCCCAGGTCTTTTGCCGTGCGCGTGAGCATGTCCTGGACATGAAGCGTACCGCTGACCAGCATGCCCCGGTCCTCAACCGCCATCTTTATGTTCTCTATCACGTCTTCGAAATCGCTGTCGGCGGGATAGACAACCACAGGCGCGTCCTGTCCTTCTGACCAGGCTGATGCGGCGCTGAGCGCAAAGCCAATTGCGAGCGTCAAGATGACAAATCGGCGCATGTTCATTTTTCTCCGTTCAGCAGTCCCCGGCATTTTGTCGACACCGCACCGCAGCTCGGGCGCCGCTGAGCCTGTGCCTCGCATGGTTGGGGATTGAGTGGTCCAGGTTTCCTTGTACACGGTGGGGCGTGTGCACGCTACAGCCGTTATGCCTGGCTGCCCGGCACTCTCTTGATTAACGGAGCACCGTGAATCACCTGGCCTACGGGGGAAGTCAAACGGCGGGACTCGGGTCCCGCCGTTTGAATCGCGGTGCGCCGGGACGAACTCAGCCGTAGATGTCGGCGATAATGTTGTAGAACCAGCTTCGGGCATACAGGGCTTCGGCCTCGCGGGTGTCTTCCGAGGCCTTCATGGGCGAGAGACCGCCCGCCCCCTTGACGCCAACGATCTGGCCATTCTGCAGCCTGTACACCATAGCCACGGAGATGCCGTAGTCAGGCGTAATCAGGCTGTAGCAGGTGTTGACGTAGGAAGGTTCAGGCATCTTCACGCCGGTGACCTGGGCGGCGATGGCGGCAGCCGCCACTTTGCCTTGGGAGTTGGCCGAATAGCCGGACTTGGGCATCTTGCCGGCGATGGAGGCATCGCCGATGACGTAGACGTCCTTGTGCTGGGTGGACTCGAAGGTGCGCTGGTCCACCGGGCACCAGCCGCTGTCATTGGTCAAGCCGGCGTTGACGGCGATGGCGGCGGCACGCTGGGGAGGGATGATGTTGGCTACGTCCGGTGTGTGCTCGTCGAATTCGGTCATGACCGTACCGGTCTTGGCGTCCACACCGAGCACCCGGCCGTCGTTGGCCGCCGAGCGCCATTCGATCATGCCCTTGTAGAACTTGTTGTAGCCGGCGGTGAACAGGCCCTGCTTGGAGAACTTGTCCTTGGCATCCATGATGATGACCTTGGACTTGGGCTTGTGATGACTCAGGTAGTGGGCGACCTGGGCAGCCCGCTCGTAGGGTCCCGGGGGGCAGCGGAAAGGATTCGGCGGGGCCGCGATCATGACCACGCCGCCGTCCTTCATGCTCTCCAGCTGCTTGCGCAGCAACGCGGTCTGGGGGCCCGCCTTCCAGGCGTGGGGCATCTTCTCCATCGCCGCTTCGTCGTAGCCTTCGATGCCCCCGGGCTTGAAGGAGACGCCGGGGGAGACGACCAGGTAGTCGTACTTGAAGCTCTTGCCGCCCTGGGTCTTGACGGTCTTCTTGGCCGCGTCGATGTCCGTGACCATGTCGGTGACGACCTTGACGCCGTGGCCGGCCAGGCCGTCGAAACCGAAGCGGATGGAATCCAGGGAACGCTCGCCGGAGATCACCTCATTGCTGAAGGGGCAGGAGTAGAAGTGCTTGTCTTTCTCGATGAGGGTGACGTCGATGTCCGGGCTGTACTTGCGCAGATACTTGGCGGCCGTGCCACCGCCGTAGCCGGCACCGATGACGACGACCTTGGCCTTGGTGCCAGCCTGCACGATGAAAGGGAAACCGACGGCGCTGACAGCAGTCGCGGTGCCGAGGGCCTTGACGAACTCTCTACGGTTGATGCTCATGGCTTGTTCTCCTTATTTCTGGCTGGCGTAGAAGTGAGCCAGGGCCTTGAGGTCCTCCTCGCTCATTCCGGCTAGCATGCCACGCATGGGCATGGCGACCGGGGGGATGGCAACTTTGGGATTCTGGTACTGCTGCATGGTGATGACCATGTAGTCCGCGTACTGTCCAGCCAGCCTCGGTGTGGTGGGAATCGGTGAGATGCCGTTGGCCCCGTGACAACCGACGCAGCCCTTTGCCATATGCAGTTGCTTACCTTTCGCGGCCAGCGCGCTGTCAACTTCCTGCTCCGCATTCACCCAGGGCTGACCGGCATAGTGCTTGGACATGTCCATGATCTGGCCCTTGTCGTAACCCCTGGCGATTCGTTCCATGATGGTGCCGTAGCGCAGACCGTCTTTGTAGTTCTGCATGGTCTGCATCAGATACATCTCGTTCATGCCGGCAATCACGGGTGCCTGACCAACGCTTGCGCCGTCGGTGCCGTGGCAGCCGGCGCAGGTGTTGCTGATCATTTCTGCGTCGAGATCGGCCGCGACGGCCGGAGCGCCTGCCAACAGGCCCGCCGTGATGAGCAAGGCAGAGAGGTTTCTGGTTTTCATTGAGATCCTCCGAGTTAGGATGGAACGAACGGACTCGCCCCTGCTTTTTCTTCGATTACGGCAGTGGGGCCAAACGCAAACCGATGTTACGGCTCGGCAGTGGCCCGTCATGGGGCGTACGACCTAGCGTCGATAGCCCGATTATCCAGCTAGACAGCGTTTTAGACAAGGAAAAAGTGACCGCCGCCGGCTGGACAGGGCAGGTAGGGTCTTGTTTTTACGCGTCTTCCTGTGCCGCTCTTGGTAGGGCGCGGCTGTCCGGCCGCCCACACCGGGCTGTTGACGCGGTCTCCTGCCTGTCGGCGTTTAGTCAAGTGAATCAATGACTTGATTCGTTGTCGCCGGTGCCGTGTTCACCTTCCGAGACGTAAATCCAAGGGACTGGGCAAGCAGACTGGAAGGTGCGCGGGGGGAAGCGGGTGTCAGCTGGCGGCTACGGACGGTAGAACGACGCAGATGCGGGTGCCGGACTCGGCGCTGGATGTGATGAGCAGCTCGCCGCCGTGGGCGTCGACGATGCGCTTGACGATGCTGAGACCCAGGCCTGTGCCCTGGGACTTGGTGGTGTAGAAAGGCTCCGCCAGTCGCTGCAAGGCATCGGGGGGGATCGGCTCGCCGTCGTTGGTCACGGAGACGGAAACCGTGCCGGCACTGGCGTCGCTCTGCAGCTGCCATTGGATTGTGCTGTGGTCCGGCGCCGCTTCGCAGGCGTTGCGCAGCAGGTTCAGGAACACCTGGGTGAGGCGATCCCAGTCGGCTATCGCGCTGCCCTGCTTTCCGGATGCGCGGAAAGCGATAGTCTGGTGGCGGTGCTCGGAAAGCGAGCGGTTCGCATCGAGAAACCCCTCGAGGGCCTCAGTCAGCCCAACCCTCGCCAGCTGCAGCTTGAGGGGCTTGGCGTATAGAAGGATGTCCTCCAGCAGCCGTTCCATGCGCTCCACCTCGCTGGCCGCCAGCTCGGCGCGCCGTTGCGCGGGCGGCGGCAGGTTCGAGCGCTTGAAGTAGTCCAGGGCGAGGGCGATGGTGGCCAGCGGATTGCGGATCTCGTGGGCGATGCTGGACGCGAACTCGCCGATGGCTGCGAGTCGGGCCTGCTCCACGAGCTTGACGGTTTTTCCAAAGCTGTGGGCAACAAGGTGGCCGATGTTCGTGAGCAGTTCCAGGTGCTCCGGCGTGTAGGCATGTTTCCGCCGGGTGGCGAAGGCGAGCAGGCTCGGCACAGGGGTGTTGTCGGTGAGCGGCAGGAAGATGGCGCTGTGCATGCCCTTTTCGGAGAGCAGCTTAGCGAACCGCCTGGCTGGATTCTCGGCGGCCGCCTGCTCCAGGTCGGCGATGTGCAGCGGCTCGCCGCTCGCCATTGCTTCTTTCAGCAGGGTCCCCTCCAGGCTGTAACGCCGGTGCTCTCCAACTTCTGCGTGAGCGTCCGCGAAAGCCCGCTCCAGCACCATGCATTCCTTGTCGCCGGTCAGGAACAGGGAGCCGACCCAGTCGATGGGCAGGATGGCCCCGAACTCTTCCCATACAAACCGCAACGTGCTGTCCAGATCACTGCCGCTCTGGATCCTGTCGATGAGGCGGAACAGTGCGTGCAGACGGACGGACAGCTCGTTGAAAGAGTGGGTCATCCAGCCGATCTCGTTATTGCCGGTTACCGCAACCTGATGACCGAAGTCGCCGCGGGAGACCTGGCGAAAACCGTGTACGGCTCGCTCCAGGGGGCGCAGCACGGTGGCGTAAAACCAGACGATGATGGCGAGGGTGATGATCAGGGCCAGGAACAGGACGATGCGGTTAACGACGGTGATCTGCCCAACCCGCTGCACCACCAGGCGTTGATACTCCGAGAAGACGGCGTCGGTCGCCTCTTGCAACGCTCTTCGGCTGTTGACGATGTGCTCGGCGGCATACTCGAGGCGAGGCTCTGCCGGGTTGTTGCCCAGGGCATCCGTGAGCTCTTCACTGAATTCGGCCCAGGTTTCCTGAAGCTGGCGCACGGCGCCACGGGTGTCATCGTCCAGCAAGGGCTGTACTGTCCGGCCCAGAGCGGTCAGCTCCGGCGAGAAGCTACCGTCCATGAAGGCGTCCGTGATCTCGTTGAAGGTGGTGACGTATGCCATGAGATCGCGGTAGTAAAGCCGCACATCGCGGTAGTAGGTCGGGTAGTCGCGGGGCGCGTTCTCCAGATAATTGATGCCCTGCAGGTGGAGCCGCTCCGCCGTGTCCTGCAGTTTGCCTGCCAGGTTGAGGACGGCGGTATCGCTCTGGCGCTGCTCGAACTGACGGAAGGTGAAAACAATCGACCCGGCCACCAGAAGCAGGAGCAGAAGCAGAGTCGAAGCAATCTGAAATCTGAGGGTATGCAAAAAGCTGGAAGGCACGACGACTGGATTCCCTGAGGCATGCGGGTTACACGGTGCCTGCTCCAGCCACCGCTGCACCTAATGCTTGGTAGACTGGTCCCGTAGCGCCGTGTTCCATGCCTCGCCGCTGGCAAACATGGTCAGGTTCCAGTCCCATTTATCCGTGTCGTGGCGTAACAGGTAGATGGCGCCGTCGTCGCCCTGCACCTTGAAGTAATGATGATGGTTCCCCAGCCAGCGGTCGAGGACCTCCATCACCTTCACCGGCCGTTTTCCCAGAAAGAAGCGGCACGGTACGGACTCTTCGCCTTCTTGGCTTTGGCACTCGACGTTGATGCGCATAATCTGTCATCCAGGCCAAGCTTGAGACCTCGTCGGCCGGAACAGCCACGCGGGAAAGCCCAATCCGACCATTTCACATGGGCTATTTTAGCAGGCTGTTGCAAAACAACAGCCTGTGGGTGGCATCTCCCGGTCAGGGTGAACAGTCCCGCACCCGCGTCTGTCGCGTCGTCACTCGTGAGCAATATCTAGATAACTGCTCGGTAATACGCTAAACCCGAGCCCGGGAGGGGCGTTGGCTCCGCTAAATCTCGCCAGGCCATCCCTGACCTGGCGAGAAGCGGAGATGACGGACTTCCGCTTTCCATGCGCCGCCCGCCATCTACGCCGCTGCGCCAACGCCCCTCCCGGGCTCCT
>JASJBY010000170.1 GCA_030066245.1 Gammaproteobacteria bacterium | reverse complement strand
TGATGCCCCCCGCGAAGGAGTGGGCGAAAACGGGTGTTGCGGCGCAGGTAGAGCACACCGATGCCCTTGGGCGCATGCAGCTTGTGCCCGGACAGGGACAGCATGTCAATGGCACTGTCCTTAAGGTTGATGGGCAGCTTCCCCACCGCCTGCACCGCATCCGTGTGGAACATGACTCCAGCGGACTTGGCCAGCATGGCCATATCCTCCACCGGGAAGAGGGTGCCAGACTCGTTGTTGGCCCACATGACCGAGACGATAGCGACCTTGTCGGACAGCAAATCCATGTACTCCTGCATGTCCAGCCGCCCGCGGTTGTCAACCTTGAGATAGTGGACGGTGTAGCCGTCTTTCTGCAGATGCTCGCACAGACTGAGGACCGCCGGATGCTCGACCACGGTGGTGATGATTTCCTTGCGGTTCGGCTGGGCCTTCAGCGCCGAGATGATCGCGGTGGAGTCTGACTCGGTGCCGCAGGAGGTGAAGATGATCTCCGAGTCATGCTCGGCGCCGAGCAGCGATTGAACCTGCTTACGTGCCTTCTTGATCGCTTTTCCCACCTTGTCGCCGAACTGGTGAAACGACGAGGGATTGCCGAATTGCTCGCTGAAATACGGCAGCATAGCGTCCACCACCTCGGAAGTGACCATAGTGGTGGCGTTGTTATCCATGTAGATGCCTTCGCTCATGGGAAACGGCCTCTTGGAAGATGCTGTGTTCAGGAAAGGGTTTGTTGGTCCTGTGTTCTCCGCTGCATGCGCATGTGCCACGACCCACCCGGCTATGCTGACTGCGCCAGCTTTTGTACGTCCGCCGGCAGGACACGCACGAACTCGCCCAGGTCCTCGACGATACGTTGCTGAATGCCGTCCAGGGTGACGGCCGCCACCTGACAGCCGGCACAGGCGCCGGTCATCTTTACAAAGACGTTCTTGCCGTCCACGTCGATGAGCTCCACGTCACCGTCGTCGCGCTGCAGGTTCGGGCGAATCCCTTCGATGGCCGCCTCGATGCGCCGAATACGCTGCAAGTTGCTCAGCTTGCCTTGGGAGGGCTGGCGGACAGGCGCCGCCGGACCGGCCGGGTCGAACTGCTCTCCCCTTTCGGCGAGAACACGGACCAGGATCTCCTCGATACCCTCGTGGCAGGCCGAGCAGCCGCCTCCGGCCTTGGTGTAGTTCGTCACATCCTCGACGGTATGCAAGCCATTGGCCTTGATGGTCTCCTGGATCAGTACCTCGTCCACGGCAAAACACTTGCAGACCAGGGCGCCCTCCTCGTGGTCGTCCTTCCAATCCTCGCCGCGGTAATTGGCGATAGCGGCCTGCAGGGCCTCGCGACCCATGACTGAGCAATGCATCTTCTCCGGGGGCAAGCCATCCAGATAATCGGCGATGTCCTGATTGCTGACCTTGAGAGCCTCGTCCAGGGTATAGCCCTTGATGATCTCGGTCAGCGCCGAGCTGGAAGCGATGGCCGAACCACAGCCGAAGGTCTGAAAGCCCGCGTCCAAGATAGTCTCGGTGTCTGGATCCACCTTCAGACTCAGGCGCAATGCGTCGCCGCAAGACAACGAGCCCACATCGCCGACTGCGTTGGCGCCCTCCACAGCGCCTGCGTTACGCGGTGCAAAGAAGTGATCTTTGACCTTCTCGGAATAGTCCCACATGGTTTGCCTCCGGGGATTTGAAATGGATCGAGCCCTAAGCCGGCTCAGGCCGAAAACGATTTGCCGCAGCCGCAGCTGTTGGTGGCATTGGGGTTCTCGAACCGGAAGCCGGTGCCCTCCATGCCGTCGTGAAAGTCGACGGTAACCCCGGCGAGCAATGGTGCACTCAAAGGGTCAACCAGGACCGTGACGTCATCAAACTCCATGACCACGTCGCTGGTCTTGGCTTCAGCCTCCAAGCTCATGCCGTACTGCATGCCCGAGCAGCCGCCGCCGGTGACTGCAATACGCAATCCGGCGACCGGCTCCTCTGCTCCGCGAATGAAACGACTGACTGCAGCTTGTGCATTGGGCGTCAGTGTCAACATGTGGACAATCTCCTTCGGATAAAGCCTGAATGCGGTCTCGGTAGGAATTGAACCCGGCAGATGCAACGCATGTGCCAGCGACACCGATCCTCGCTAATGCCTTGTTTTGTTGCGATTGCCGACTGACGATGGGAGATCCTTGTCATATGACCGACAAGGCGTGCGTCCCCCGGAAGTTGCAAATGCGACAATGCGAGGAGAGGAAAGCGTGAAGATAAAGAAAAGCGACGCGCCGAGATCAACCGGCTTACGCGACGGCGTGCATACCGTCGTCAGCAGCCGGCGGCTCAGCGCCGGTCAACACCACTTGAGTACGGTGCAGGATCACCTGGCCTAGCCCTTCGCTCAGGGGACGCAGGTGCTGCGTCGGCAAGCCGAGGCGTACGTGCTCGCCAGGTGCCGGGAGTGGCTCGTTCCAGGGCCGCTGCAGATACACCGGTGTGCCGTCGGTGAGCCGGCATTGAAGCTCTCGAAAAGCACCGAGCTCGCGCACCCGCACGGCCCGGGCGTCCAGTCCCTCGGACGCCCGGTCCACAATGCGCAGATGCTCCGGGCGAATGCCGAGCCAGGCGACTTCCGGTGACAGGTCCCGCGCCAGGTTCAGCCGCCCCCATTCGCCCCCTGCCGCATCATGCTCAATCCAGCGCACCGGCAACAGGTTGCGCCAGCCGAGCACACGGGCACTCTCCACGTCTCCGGGATCGTCGAAGACCTCGGAGGTCAGGCCGAACCTGTACATCTCTCCCCCCACCATGACGCCGACCTGGTCCGCCAGGTGTCGAGCCTCGTCTAGATCATGGGTAACCATGATCACCGGCTGCTCCAGGGTTGCAGCCACAGCGAGCAGCTGGTCGCGCAGGCGCTGGCGCAGATACACATCCACCGCTGACAGCGGTTCGTCGAGCAATAGCAGATCCGGCTCCCGGGCTAGGGCACGCGCCAGGGCGACGCGTTGCTTCTGCCCACCCGAGAGCTGATGGGGATGGCGTGCCTCGAGCCCGGTCAGGTGCAGGCGCTCGATCCATTCGCGGACGGTCTGCCTGCGTCCCTTTCTGGGCAGTCCGTAGCCGATGTTACCGGCTACGGTCATGTTCGCGAACAGAGCATAATCCTGAAAAACCATCCCGACTCCGCGTCTCTGGGGCGCCAGGGAAATGCGCCGTCCGGTATCCAGCCAGAGCTGGCCACCGACCTGGATCCGACCTTCCTGGGGTTGCTCCAGGCCCGCGATTAGCCGAAGCAGGGTGCTCTTGCCGCTCCCCGAAGGCCCCAGTACGACGGTCACTCCGCTCGACGGTAAGTTCAGCTCGACACGCAGACGAAAGCCACCGCGGACAAAACCCAGGTCGATCTGATGGCGGTTCATAGTTTGAGCTCCGCGTGCCATCGCCGGTTTGCCCCGTAGACCAGCACAAGCACCACGAACGAGAACACCAGGAGCCCTGCGGAAAGGGTGCCGGCCGCGCCGTAGTCCAGGACCTCCACGTATTCATAGATGGCCGTCGCCAGTACCTGGGTCTCACCGGGGATGTTGCCGCCCACCATCAGAACGACGCCGAACTCGCCGAGGGTATGGGCGAAACCCAGGACGGCGGCAGTGATGAGGCCACGTCGGATGCCAGGCAGGACCACAAGCAGAAAGGTCTTCACCCGTGACGCCCCGAGTGTGAAAGACGCCTCCACGGCGCGCCGGTCCAGGCCCTCGAAGGCGGCCTGCAGGGGCTGGACCACGAAGGGCAGCGAATAGACAGAGGAAGCCACCACGAGACCAGGAAAGCTGAAGGCCAGGGGATGCCCGGCGATCCTGGTCCAAAGCTGCCCGGCAGGACCGGACGCTCCTAGGAAGATCAACAGGTAGAAGCCCAGGACGGTCGGCGGCAACACCAGAGGCAAGGCGGTGACCGCCTCCACCGGGATCTTCAACGGGCTGCGGGTGCGCGCCAGCCACCAGGCCAGGGGCATCCCCAGAACCAGCAGCAACCCAACGGTGATCCCCGCCAGCTTCACCGTGAGCCAGACCGGGGTCAGATCTAAACCGCCTGAGATCTCCATGGGTCAACCGGCGCCGTAGCCGTACCCTGCGATGAGCGTCCGCGCTCCGGGGCTTCGCAGGTAGTGAAGGAATGCTTTGGCGTGGGCATCGGCGGCGGCGCGCTCCAGCAGGACCGCCTGCTGCTCGATGGGATCATGAAGATCGGCCGGCACCAGCCAGTAGTTGCCTTCGGCAGACCGCTGGGAATTGCCCATCTGGGACAGGGCAACAAAGCCTGCGTCCACGTTTCCGCTGGCGATGAACTGGTAGGCTTGGGAGACATTCTCGCCACGTACCAGGTGCGCGCCTAAGCCCATGGGATCCAATCCCAGGGCCTGCATCGCCTGCACAGCCGCGGCGCCGTAGGGCGCGGTCCTGGGGTTGGCGATAGCCAGGCGGGTGAATTCTTGACGGCGGATGAGCTCCGCACCATCGTCGCCCGGCGACAACGCACGGTTCCAGCTCCAAAGCACCAGGCGACCGGTGGCGTAGGTGAAGCGCGAGCCTGACACAGCGCGCCCGTCCGCCTCGAGACGCTCTGGCTCGGACACATTGGCAGCGAGAAAAATGCTGTAGGGCGCGCCATTGACGATCTGCGCATACAGCTTTCCCGTGGAGCCGGCGCTGACGGTGATCGCCTTCCCACTGGACTCCTCGAAACGCTCCGCCAGCGCCTTCGCAGGCACGAGGAAATTGCTGGCAACCGCAATGCGCAACGGCTCGGCAGACACCGTCGCGCCCCAGGCGGCCAGCAGGAATATCAAAAGACCAATCCGAAACATGCGCGACTCCGCACCAACCGATTCCTTACTCAGTTGAGCAATTCCCGCGCCAGATGGTGGCCATGGCCTCTGCAGTTTCGAGAAGGCGTTAGAGATCAGAGGGAAAGGCGAAAGTCGTCTGCGAGCACCGGACAGGCACCGGACGCAGCGCGTGAGAAAGCCCACAATAGCGCACGGGCTTCGATACGTAGCTTGTCGCAAAGCCGACAAGCGGATCTGTGCCGCTGGCTCGACCCAACTCTCGGTATGAAGCGGTGGTTCAACGCGAGAGAGAACGGCGAAACGCCCTACTGGAACTTCCGCGATTTAGACTCCAAGACGTCACAGCCGAACGCCGGTCGCCGCCCTCCGCTTGAGTGCCCACCGAGCCGGACCCGATGGTGGGACGGAAGGGCAGGATCCGACCGATTCCTAAAAGCGGCAGAAAGTCTCCCCGTTTTTCTCAATCCAGCCGTGAATCATCTTCTTCGTGGTAAACCCGCTCGAGCAGTTACCATGTTTATCGATGACAATGACGCCGCCCCGTCCCTTCACCTTTCGAGCCAGATATTCGATGCCGGCCTCCGTTGCTCGTTTTGCATCCATGCCTTTCATGTACATGAGATCGGAGATGGTCTTTGAAAGAACGCAACGCATGAAGTCTTCACCGAAACCGGTGGCGGAAACGGCACAGGTCTCGTTGTCGGCGTAGACGCCGGCCCCGATGATCGGCGAATCGCCCACGCGACCCATCCGCTTATTGACGATACCGCCGGTTGAAGTGGCGGCTGCCAGGTTACCCTCGGTGTCTCGGGCAATCGCCCCAATCGTACCGTATTTCTGGTCTTCCGCATCTTCCTCGGTGTCATCATGGTCGAGCATGATCTTCCGCTTCAGGCGTGCCTGGCGGAGCTGCTCCACGCGGTCTGGGGTATAGAAATAGTCTTCGGGCACCCGCTCCATGCCGCAATGGTCGGCAAATCGCATGGCGCCCTCAGAAATGAGCATGACATGCTCGCTCTCTGTCATGACGAAGCGCGCGAGCTGAATCGGATTGGCGATATTGTCGACCGCGGCGACAGAGCCCGCCGACAGGTCACGGCCATCCATGATGGCCGCGTCCATCTCGACCTTACCGCTCTCGTTTAGCACCGAGCCGCAGCCTGCGTTGAAGGCCGGATCGTCTTCCAGAAGTGACGCGCAGGCTTCCACCGCTTGCAGCGCCGACCCACCTAATTCCATCACGTCTCGACCGTGCTCGAGCACCCGGCGGACGCTCTCGAGATAACGTAATGCGGTTTTCTCATCCTTGACGTTATCGAGTGCGCCAGCTCCACCATGCACCATGAGAGAATAGCCGCCGGTATCGTTCATCAGTGGACCGGGTTAACTCTTCGCGCCCGCACATCGTCGCTCAATCGCAAAGGACAATTCTCAACGAATATCGATCTATAACCGATGGAGCAACTCGTCTTTCAAAACCCCTTGGTACTCGGGAGACCCGGCTAGCAGCAACACGAGTTTTCCTGCAAGTACGGTACCCCAGTTTACGATAACCAGCCCTTCTCCGGCTTTCATGTCAAACTCCAGATCCCTGATGTCGAACTCAGACAGGTCCCGGAATCTTGTCTTGAAATTCATCGCGCTCCATTCCGGAACATCGAGTTTCTGCGCAATCACGGTCGGGTAGGATGCACCATTGAACCTCGGATTGCATTCAATCGCGGGGAACCGAATGCCATCCCGCCCTTTCGCCACCGCCACGTCGAAAGCGAAGATGCCTTTCATGCCACGGTCCTTGAGCCATAGGGCCATCGGCTCGACGGCGGCCCATGGTTCGTAGCTGGATGGGAACCGGTTTCCCTGGTGGGCGAAGCCATCAAGAATTTGCTCGCTGGCAGCCAACCGGACCAGCCGTTCGCCTACGACACGATACTGGAGATTGAGAAAAACTTCGGTTCTGATTTCTTCCTGTACCTGGACCGGCACGTCCCGCTCAAATTTTCCCATCGCTTTCCGCAGCTCTTCGCGATTGGCGCAGCGGTAGATGCCGACACCGGAGACCGATATCGCCGCTTTGAGATAAGAGGGCATATTGAAGGAGATGATATCCATCTCACTGATTTCATCGACACTGGCAAAACATCGCGTCTGTGGTATATCGATACCCAGCTCTTCTGCAAGCGCCACGAAGTTGTTTTTCGAGTTGATGAATTCCACGGTTTCCATCCATGCCGGGTCGTTCCAGACCTTACTCTCCTCTGGTCCGAAATAAAACACGGAAGGCCTGTAACCGTCATAGGCAGCCAGTTGTTGCAGGCTAAGATCCCAGATCACGTTTTCACTGTGACTAAGGCCAATTCGCCGATAATGGCTGGTGATGTCATTCCACAGTGGCTTAAGTTGCGGATGAAGCTGAATGTAATCATCCGGCTCGGAGAGACCGAGCGCACGACCTGAGTAAAGGTCGTTTCCGACAACGCCGTCTGCAGTGCAGCGCATGATGTCATGGTTGACGATATACCGTCCTGACGGCAGGTAGCCGTGACTTACCCCGGTGAACATAGCACATCCTCACAAAAACCTTCCTGGAACTCTCGGAAAATGCAGATTTGGTGCCAGCTCATGCCAAAAACAAATCAAGCACTTAGACGTTTTTCACTTTCATCGATGCCCGTCTGTAATGCATGGCCTATTCATTTGACCCAATTTGGTGCATATCTCCAGCGAGGCGCCTTTTCGCCTGGCCTGCCGATCATTTCTCACAAGGAAGTTGCAGAAGGGTTTAAGCGTTGCAATGCGGACCGCCTCGTCGATGCGCTGGAAGACAACTTTCTTTTCATATGTCCGCTTCACGCGCCAATGCTGTCCCTGGGAAGGCGCTGCCCACGGGTCCGGAGTTGCCCGATCTCCAGGACCGCCCAGCGAGTGGACGGAACAAGTCACCGTGTAGACCTATACGCCCGCCAAACACAGGGTGGGACTAACGGATAGGGGGTTGATCCGCGACCTTCGTACGTCATAGTGCCCGCACGTGGTTTGGCAGTCGGTGGGTAGGGATGCGACGCGGGCGGCCGAAGTCCACCCATGTTTCAGGAGACCATCGGCAACAAACGCGGCTCGACTTTTATCTGGCCGTCCCGTCCCCAGGCGTTGACGGCCTCGACGAACAGGCGGTCGTTGCGCGGGTGCACGCGGATCACGTCGTACTCCGCATAGAAGCTGCCGTCCCCGTGGAAGGTCAGCTCCCCTCGCTTCTGGCCCTGCGGGTCACGCCATTCACCTAGCAGGCTGTCCTGCCCCGATACCGGATCCCGCGACAGACGGTACTCGGCGTTGGACGGGTCGTCGACGCACACGCTCCCTATCCCGAGCCTGATGACTTCCTGCTGCATGGCGCGGCAGATGGCGTGGGCCAGCGGGGCGGCCTGGGCAATACGTCTTAACAGCTCCTGGCTCATCACCAGAACTCCCGCGACATCTTGAGATCCTCGATGGGGCTGCCGTCCATAAGTTGCTGCTCGAAGATCTCGGCGATATTGCCCTTCGTCACCTTCGCGTACATGACGCCCTCGGGGTAGACGAGGACACTGGGACCCTCGCTGCAGGGCCCCATGCAGCCGGTGGCCATTACGTAGACGCTGTTCGACAGATTGCGGTTCTGAAGCTCCCAAAGAAACTCGTCGTAGACCTCGCCACAACCGTGCTGAGCACAGGAGCTCCGCAGGTGGCCGGTCGGGCGCTGCTCAGTGCAGACGAAAACGTGCTTGTGCGGTTTGGGCATGGCTGCTTGCCTTGTTGATTCGATTCGTTAGGGATACCGATACACCCGACTCGCCGACGGTATCTGGTGTCCATACAGAAACTCCCTCTTCCTAACCATCTCTCCCTAACCCTCGCCCCCGCCGGGGGCGAGGGGACAGTGTTTCTGGATGGGCCCTCTCTAGGAGCTAGGCAGCCGCCGGCGCGGGTTCGTGACTCAGGCACTTTTTGGGACAGACGCGAGAACAGGCCTGGCAGCCGATGCAGTCCAGCATGTCCTTGAGGCTCATGACCATGCTGGTGTCATCGGAGAAGCCGTCGTCGTCATCGTCCCAGTCCTCGTCTTCTTCCAGATCGAGGTCCTCCCGATCCACGAGTTCGAAGACGTCCCGGGGACAGACCTTGAAACAGCG
>JASJBY010000018.1 GCA_030066245.1 Gammaproteobacteria bacterium | reverse complement strand
GTGTGCCGGGGCTGTGGGGGCGACCGCCTATCTCGTCATGGAGTACATCCAACTGGGAGGTGCGCCCCGACCTGCGGCGCAACGGCTTGGATACCAGCTGGCCGACTTGCATCGCACCACGGCCGACCGCTTTGGCTGGCACCGGGATAACACCATAGGGTCGACGCCGCAGCGAAACAACGTGGCCGATGACTGGACAGAGTTCTGGCGAACCCGGCGTCTGGGCTATCAACTCGACCTGGCGGCAGGCGGCGGGCATGGAGGGCGCCTGCAGCGTAAGGGCGAACGGCTGTTGGCCGACATGGATGCTTTCTTTGCCAGTTACCGGCCCGAGCCTTCCCTGCTGCACGGCGACCTCTGGTCGGGCAATTATGCCGCGGATGAGGCCGGTGAACCCGTGCTCTACGACCCGGCCACCTATTTCGGAGACCGGGAAACGGATCTGGCTATGACCGAGCTCTTCGGAGGATTTCCGGCGGAATTCTACGCCGCGTACGGTGAGCGCTGGCCGCTGGATCCCGGCTACGAGAGCCGCAGGACGCTGTACAACCTGTATCACATCCTGAACCACCTGAACCTGTTCGGCGGCGGCTACGCCGCGCAGGCTGAGCGCATGCTGGACAGCCTGCTGAGTGACCTGGCCTGATCCGTAAACAGGGACGGCAGAGCGGGGCCTCCGGCCGCGAGCCCGTTACTCCAAGGCCCGGCGGGGCGCGCGCCCTGCAATGGTGCGCAGGCGAGCTCGAGACACCAAACTGGTGCATGAGTCCCGCTGCAACTTACCGACCAACTCGTTAAGCCGCTGTTTGGCTTGCCGCGCCGGGCCTGGCATGGCATGTGCTTCGGTTTGTTCCCATGCTCGTCGCCGCTGCGCCGTATTGGTGCCGGTGGCCAGCTTAACGTGCACGCCGGCGGTGCGGGGGCTCCGTTTGCGGAAACGGGGGGCTACTGAGCTTCAGGGGCAACGGCGCATTTCGTAGGGCGTGCCCAGGCGGCCGATAGCGATCTGCCCGCCGCAGGCCAACGACGCTTGGCGGGTGCTCAGCAACCCGGAGCGCCAGCACGGTCACGTCGCCAACAACCGGTTAGAGAATGAGACAGCGAGAGGAGAACGTCTGTGGCTAAGTATCGCCTCGAGAGAGCGCTTCACTACGCGGGGGGCCTGAGTCTGGGTCTGTTTCCGACCCTTGCCTTGGGGAACGAAGGGAGCTTGAACGGCGCCAACACCGCCTGGATTCTCACGTCGACGGCTCTTGTCCTGTTCATGACCATACCCGGTCTCGCCATGTTCTACGGCGGCCTGGTGCGCAGCAAGAACGTGCTGTCGGTCCTGATGCAGTGCTTTGCCATTACCTGCCTGGTCTCGATCCTGTGGCTGGTGTTCGGCTACAGCCTGGCCTTCGCGGACGGGGGTGCCTGGCAACGGTGGCTGGGCGGCTTCAGCAACCTGTTCCTGGCGGAGGTCGAGCTGGAAAGCGTCAGCGGCGACATCCCGGAGACCGTGTTCGTGATGTTTCAGATGACGTTTGCCATCATTACGCCGGCACTCATTGTCGGTGCTTTTGCAGAGCGCCTCAGGTTCTCGGCTATGCTCTGGTTCAGCGGGCTCTGGCTGCTGTTGGTGTATCTGCCCGTGTGTCACTGGGTTTGGGGTGGTGGCTGGCTCAGCGACATGGGTCTGATGGATTTCGCGGGTGGCACGGTGGTGCACATCAATGCTGGCGTGGCTGCCCTGGTCGCTGCGCTGGTGCTGGGACGCCGCAGGGGCTTTCCCGAAACCCCGATGCCACCCCACAACCTCACGATGACAGTGGCAGGTGCAGCCATGCTATGGGTCGGCTGGTTCGGCTTCAACGCGGGTAGCGCTCTGGCGGCGGACAGTGCCGCCGGCATGGCCATGCTGGTAACTCATCTAGGCGCGGCCTCGGGTGCCGCAACGTGGATGTTTGCCGAATGGGTGCGTTTCGGAAAGCCCAGTGTCCTCGGCATCGTGACCGGAATGGTGGCCGGGCTGGGTACGATCACACCCGCCTCGGGCTTTGTGGGACCGATGGGCGCTTTGGCCATAGGGGTGACGGCGGGCCTGGTCTGTTTCTGGGCGACCCAGACCATGAAGCGCAAGCTCTACATCGACGATTCACTGGATGTGTTTCCCGTGCACGGCGTGGGGGGAATCATCGGTACCCTGCTGACGGGTGTATTCGCGGCGGGCAGCCTGGGTGGCATGGGCCTCGCCGAGGGCGCAACGATCGGCAGCCAGGTTGGCGTTCAGCTCGTCGGCGTGCTGGCCACGCTTGTCTGGAGCGGGGGAGTGAGCTATGTGTTGCTGAAGCTGCTGGACGCGACTCTCGGCCTGAGGGTTAACTCGGAAGAAGAGACCGAAGGACTGGACCTGGTGATGCACGAGGAGCGCGGCTACATCATCTGAGGCGACCTTGGCTCCTACGCCTGCCCGGTAACGGCTGACGATAGCCGCCCGGGCGGTTGCGTACATCAGTGAAGCGCCGAGGACATTAGGCCGCGGTAGCGCGAGACCAGCGCGCTCTGGTCGTCTTCCAGTAGTTCGAACACGTCGATCATGCCCTTGCGGCCGGCATCGTCCCGAAACGCTCGGTCGCGTCGCGTAATCTGCAGAAGCTGCTCCAAGGCCGCCTCGAAGTTACCCGCGAGCACGTGGACGGCGCTCAATTGGTAACGGGCCTCGGTGTTGGACGGATCGGCTTCAACCGTCCGCTCAAGCTCAAGTGCCGGCGGCGCGCCTTCGGCGATCATGCCGAAGCGCAGCCGGCTGCTGATGCGCAGGATATCCGCACTGGTCTGCTGGTTAGCCGGAAGCGCCTGTATGACCTCTTCGGCTTCTCGAAAGCGCCGGGTGCTCATGAGCACCTCCAGCAGCTGGCGGTGCAGCCGATAGTTGCTCGGGTCATCGTCCAAGCCCTTGTTCAACAGGGCGACCGCTTCCGCACTGTCACCGCTGCGATGCTTTGTCATGGCCTCGGCGGCAAGCTTGTCCGACGCACGTTCCACGTAGGGGTCGACGAACTCGCGGATCGCACCCTCAGGCAGCGCTCCCATGAACTCATCCATCACCACCCCGTTGCGAAACAGCTTCACCGTGGGTAGGCTGCGGATTTGATATTCAGCGGCGATCTCGCGCTGTTCTTCCGTGTCGACTTTCGCCACTCTCAGGCTACCGCGAAACTCGTTGGCCAAGTTGGCCAGCATGGGCATCAGTGCTCGACAGGGGGCACACCAGTCGGCCCAGAAATCCACCAGCACAGGCATGCGATAAGAGGTTTCGATCACCACTTCGGCGAAGTTCTCGGCGTTGACTACGAAGACGTCGGGTGTGTCATTCATGACTGTTTCCAAGGAGCAAACTGCAGGGCATCGTTCTAAGCTCGCAGGGACACATAGGGGCGATCCCGGGTAAGATCAACGAATGGCTTTGCAGCGTGCCGCCGGGCCCGACTGGAAGAGCCGGAGGACGGGTAGGCGAAAGTCCGATTTTTTGTAGGGAATCTTTGACTCTTTGCGCAAGGCTTCCGCGCCCGATTACGGAGTGCGTCTCGGTAAGCTTCTGTTTCCAATAAAAAAATATCTCCTTCGGCTTGTGCGGGCGCGCCAATGGACAGGGTTGCAACAGTTGTCTTGGTTGCTGCCGATATTATTATTACTTACATCTGCAAGGGACGGCAGTGAAGTGGACAAGCAAGTCGGGATGACTGCACCACAGGGAAGTAAAGGAAGTGCGGGAAGGAGCGGTAAAGGAGTGTAGCGTCAAAGGATATGGCGCGGGCGAGGACATAGCCCGAAGGGACCGAGGCGGCCGAAAGGCCGCCTCTTTCTTTATGCCCCGTCATGCCGCGCCAGGCTACCGCCATTCCACCTCCACGTCCGGCCCGATGACCTCGGCCAACGCCTGTTTGGAGCGCTGCAGGTCAAATGCTGCTTCGGCATAACCCACGTGTTCGAGGCGGTAGCGAAAGCTTGCGGTATTACCGTTCATAAGCTGGAGCAGCACCGGGGATGCGATGCGGCCCTCCTTCACCGTGCCCAGATGGAACGTCACCTCCCCGGCAGTACCCACGCAGTTCTGCTGATCGGCGCCAGAGAGGGCCAAGGGGCGTCGTTTGTCGACGCGAAACGTAGGGCACTGACCCGCTACCAATACCTGTAAGCCTTCCCGCAGCCTGAAGGTCCCGTACACGCGCTGCTCGGCGTCCTTGAATATGGCGAGCCGTTCACCCTTGTCGCTGTCGACGGTGGCCAGCCGTCGCGTCAGTGCGCCGCTCTGGTCCGCCTCGGCAAGCACTCGCCAGTCTGCAAACAGAGAGCATGGCTGGATGCCAAGCAGGAGACCGCCTAGCAGCCATGCGCGGCGCCAGCGGTGCTTGACCATTCCCTCCGCAACCTTCCCGGTCTCTCCCCTGCCGTTATTGGCTTCAAGCATCATCCGCTTCTCGAGGCAGCGGGCGGCTCACCCGGTGGGAGCCGGCTGTCCGAGCTTCCATCGCCGGTCTCATCGGCGGATGGGATGCGATGACTGCCATCAACCCAGGCACCCAGGTCGATGATCCGGCAACGCTCGCTGCAGAAGGGTCGCCACCGTTGCTCCGTGGTCCATTCCACCGGCCTGCCGCAGGTGGGGCAATCCACCGTCTGTGCTAGATGGCGCAGCATTGTAGGTCGAAGGTTATCTCTTCGTTGCTTTGGGTCGGGCGGGAGGCGGTGTCCAGCTGCTCAACGAAACGGATCGAAAATCGATGTCTTCCGCCGCTGATCTCCGGAAACCACGAGACGTCGGCAGGCACCACCACCCGCACCAGCTGGCAGGGCGCCGAGGAATCCAGGTTGCGCTGGAAGAAGCCTGCCGCCGCCACTTCACGGCTCGCGTTCGCGCTCCCGCGGATCAGCTGCAGGCACAGGGTGACGGCGTCCCGCACCGGCTCGAACTCCGCCAGCCAGGCTTGGATGTCGCTGATCCGGCTCTCCGCCGGTCTCTCCAGCCAGTGCTGGTACGCCGGAATATCGAAGCTGCAGGTGCCGGCCGGTATGCTGCTGCGCTGGCGCACGTAGGACAGCAGTTCATTCTGGCGAATGTCCTGGCCAGGCATGCTGTCGCCTCTGCGCAGGTCGTTGAGCAGGCCGCGGATGCGCTCGAGCAGCTCGTTGAGTCTTTCATGGTCCACGCCTCGCTTTGCTCCGAGCGCTTCCAGCGTGGCGGCATCGCGTTCGAGCTCCTTGATGATCTCGGTCTTCAGGTCGGTTCGAGACATGATATTCATGATGTCGATAATCGCCTCGACACTCGCCCGACTGTCCCAGATCGAAGCCCCGGACATGCGGAAGGCCGCTCGCTCGAACAAGTACTCCAGCCGCAGCAGCGCGCGCACTCGCTCATTCAGGGGCTGCTCGTAAACGATGCTGTCTGCTTGCACTGGAAGGCTTGTGAAACGGTGCTGGTGGCGGCCACGTCGAGTCCGCGATTTTCCCTCACTCGTCCGCGCCTGGCAAATTGCCGGCCGCCAGGCGCCCGTAAAAACGATGCAGGTGCTCGACCTGCCTCGCCAGATTCTCCAGGTCGCCGTCGTTGTGGATAACATCGTCGGCCGCAGCGAGTCGCTCCTCGCGGCTCAGCTGCGCGTCGACTATGCGCGCCACGGCTTCAGGACTGGCCCGATCCCTGACGCCAGTGCGTTCGATCTGCAGCTCACGGGGCATGTCAACCACCAGCACACGGTCTACCAGCGTCCGCTGGCCCGCCTCCAGCAGCAACGGGATGGCGAGCACGCAATAGGGTGCCTGCAGTCGCTCCGCGCGGGTTTCCATGAGCAGGCGGACCCGCGGGTGCACTATACCTTCCACTCTACGCCTCAGGCGCGCATCCTTGAACACCCGCTCCCGCACCCGTGCCCGGTCGAGCCGGCGTTCCGTGGTCAGGATATCCGCTCCGAGCAACGCCACGAGTTCGCCGAGGGCGGGTTGTCCGGGTTCCACTACTTCCCGGGCGATGCGGTCTGCGTCCAGCACCGGGACCCCGAGCCGGGCGAACAGGCCCTCCACGGTGCTCTTGCCGCTGCCGATCCCCCCCGTGAGGCCTATACGAAGTCGGGGGCTCACCTGGGTTCCGACCCATAGAGTCGACCGAGGTCAATGCCTCCCTCGGTTCCGGGGTCAGGCTGTGGGAGCGGGGTGACCATGGAGGCCATGATACCCAGGAAGGACCACCGTTGCCGAACACGGAAATCGGAGGCGACACCCCGAAAAAGGCAGTTCTAGCCCGGATCTCTCAGTGCGCCGTGAAAAGGAATCTTGGGTCGCTCTGGCCAATCTGCAAAGCCAGAGTGGGCCAAGAACCGAATAGGACAAGTTGTTCACAAGGAAGACCGGCTCGGTGAAGCCAATGTGTTGAGTTTGCCGACATGATCTGTGCTCCGGGGTCCGCCTGGTGAGAAATCCGGGCTAGACGCCGATCCAGCTCAGGTAGACGTTGACCAGTTCCTCGCCCCAGAGCAGGCCCAGCCACCCGGCGATTGCGAGGTACGGGCCGAATGGGATGGGTACGTTCTTGTCCTGTCCTCGCAGCAGAATCAGGGCAACGCCGATGATTGCGCCCACCGCAGAGGAGAGAAGCACGATGAGCGGCAGCATCTTCCAGCCCATCCATGCCCCGAGGAGCGCGAGCAGCTTGAAATCTCCATGTCCCATGCCTTCCTTCCCGGTTAACAGCCGGAACAGGTGATACACGGCCCACAGGACCAGGTAGCCGGCCATGGCTCCGATCACGCTGGAGGCAGTGTCGGTGAAGTAGCCGAAGAGGCTGAGTCCGATCCCCAACCAGAGCACCGGCAGCGTGATGGAGTCGGGCAGCAACTGCTTGTCGAAATCGATGAAGCTCAGGGCGATCAGGGTCCAGGTGAGAAGCAGGGCGCCAGCCAACGCCCAGCCGAATCCGAACTGCCAGGCAACAATGACCGACAATACGCCGCTCAAGAACTCAATCGCCGGATAGCGTGGCGAGATCGCACTGCCGCAGGCGGAGCACTTGCCCCGTAACAGCAGGTAACTCAGGATAGGGATGTTCTCCAGCGCGCTGATGTGATGACCGCAGTGGGGACACCGGGAGCGGGGCACGAGCAGGTTGAAGCGGTCCGCCGAGGCCGGCGTCTCCCCGACCGAGCCCAGAAGCTCCACGCATTGTGAGCGCCACTCCTGTTCCATCATGAGCGGCAGGCGGTAGATCACCACGTTCAGAAAGCTGCCCATGATGAGGCCCAACAGGGCCGTGGCAATGAGCAGCGCTGCGGTGTTGTCCTGGAGATACGCGACGACAGTCATTCAGCACTGGGCCCGTGAGGCAACCGAGGGACGGCGGTGGTCAGGATAGATGCCGGCGGCAGCGGGCTGGGGCCGATGCCGCGCGCCTGTTTGTCATTGCCGGCTCGCGTTCTACGTGGCTACACGACCTGGCCCATCTTGAAGATGGGTAGATACATGGCTACCACCAGGCCGCCGATCAGGACGCCGAGTATTGCCATGATCATCGGCTCCATGAGGGCGCTGAGGTTGTCCACGGCATCGTCGACCTCGGATTCGTAGAAGTCGGCCACCTTGTTGAGCATCGTGTCCAGTGAGCCGGATTCCTCGCCGATCGCCACCATCTGCACGACCATGTTGGGGAATAACTGGCTCTCACGCATGGACACCTGCAGCTGCGTGCCGGTTGCGATGTCGTCGCGCATTCTCAGGACGGCCTGCTCATAGACGATATTGCCGGACGCGCCGGCCACAGACTGCATGGCCTCCACCAGGGGCACGCCGGCGGCGAACATGGTGCCGAGTGTCCGGGCGTAGCGGGCGATGGTGGCCTTGTTGACAATGGCCCCGAAAATCGGGGCATGCAGCAGCGCACGGTCGAGAAAATGGTTGAAGCCTCGGGAACGCTTGCGTGCCTGCACGAAAGCGGCGAGGGCGAGGCCGAGGGTGCCGAAAATCGCCCACCAGTAGGCGACGAAGAAATCGGACAGGTCGATGACGATCTGTGTCATGGCCGGCAGGTCAGCACCGAAGCCCTTGAACAGCTCGGCGAACTGCGGGATGACGAATATCATCAGGATTGCAGTCACTATGAAGGCCACCACCATGATGGCGATGGGGTAGGTGAGGGCCTTCTTGATCTTGGCCTTGATAGCCTCGGTCTTCTCTTTGTAAGTGGCTATTTTCTGCAGCAGTGTTTCCAGGATACCACCGGCCTCACCGGCTCTAACCAGGTTTACGTACAGCTCGTCGAAATAGATGGGATGCCTGGCCAGCGCGTCGGCGAGGCTGTTGCCGGCTTCCACGTCGGATTTCACGGTCAGAATCAGATCCTGCATGCTGGGGTTGTCGTGTCCGCGACCGACAATTTCGAAGGACTGAACCAGCGGCACGCCCGCCGACATCATGGTGGCCAGCTGGCGGCTGAAGTACGCGATGTCCTTGGCCGTGATCTTTTTCTGCTTGCGCCCACCCAACAGCGACTTGGGCTTTTTCCTGACTTTCAGCGGGTTGATGCCCTGACGACGCAACGTTGCCTTGATCAGGGCATCGCTGCTTCCGGACATCTCGCCCTTGACACGTTTGCCGGCCTTGTCCGTGCCCTCCCAGGCGAACATGTCCTGCTTGACTGCTTGCTCCGCCATGCGCTACTCCAGCGTGACCCGGTTGATTTCCTCGATGCTGGTGATGCCGTTCTTCACCTTAATCAAAGCTGAGTCACGAATGTCCTTGACTCCATCGCGCTTTGCCTGGTCGGCCAGGTCGATGGCGTTGCGGCCTTCCATGATCAGGCGTTTCATCTCGTCTGAGATGGGCATGACCTGATACAGGCCGACGCGACCCTTGTAGCCGTCGTTGCACTGGTCGCAGCCCACTGCCTTGTACACACTTACGCCCGAATCCACGTCCTCCTCCGAGAATCCCTCGGCCAGCAGACCTTCTTTGGGGATATCCTCGTCCACCGCCTTGCAGTTGCTGCAAAGACGCCTGGCAAGCCGCTGGGCAATAATCAGATTCACAGAGGTGGCGATAGCGAACGGCTCGATCCCCATATCGACCATTCGCGTCAAAGTTTGAGGGGCGTCGTTGGTGTGCAGGGTCGACATGACCATGTGGCCGGTCTGAGCGGCCTTGACGGCGATCCCGCCGGTCTCGAGGTCGCGGATCTCACCGACCAGGATGATGTCCGGGTCCTGGCGCAGGAATGACTTGAGGGCCTTGACGAATGTCATTCCCGTTCTCTCGTCCACCTGCACCTGGTTGACGCCCGCGAGGTTGATTTCCACCGGGTCCTCGCAGGTGGAGATGTTCCGGTCGGCGGTGTTCAACATGTTGACGCCGGTGTACAGGGATACCGTCTTGCCGCTACCGGTGGGACCCGTCACCAGGAACATGCCGTATGGCTTGTTGAGGTTGGAAATGAACAGCTCTTTCTGGTCGTCCTCGTAACCCAGCTGATCGATGCCCAGGGACGCGGAGGCCGAGTCCAGAATACGCATGACGGTCTTCTCGCCGTAGAGCGTAGGGCAGGTGCTCACACGGAAATCGATGGCCTTGGTCCGCGACAGCTTCAGCTTGATGCGCCCGTCCTGGGGTACGCGGCGTTCGGAGACGTCGAGCCGTGACATCACCTTGATGCGGGCCGCGATCTTGCCGGCCAGCGAGAGAGGCGGCTTGGCCATCTCCTTCAGCACGCCGTCAACACGAAAGCGCACCCGGTAATACTTCTCATAGGGCTCGAAGTGGATGTCGGACGCGCCTTTCTTGATGGCATCCAGCAGGATTTTGTTGACGAACTTAACGACCGGAGCATCGTCAACCTCGATGCCGACATCCTCGTCCTTGGGTTCGTCGTTGCCGAGCTCCAGATCTTCCAGGTCGTCGAGATCATCCCCACTGGTCAGGTCGTCCAGGGTAGTGTCGGCCGCTTCGATGGCTGAATCGATGGCGCGGGCGAGCTTGTCCTCCTCGACCAGGATGGGTTCCGTGGTCTTGCCCACATGGAACTTGATCTCGTCGATGGCCTGAACGTTGGTGGGATCCGAGATGCCGATGTAGAGGCGATTTCCACGCAGGAACAAGGGGAGCGCGTGGTGCCTGGTGATCAGCTTCTCCTCGACCAGCTTCGTGACCTCGGGGTCCAGCTCCATGGCGGCGATATCCAGCAGCGGGAAACCGAATTCCTGAGCCGCTGCATGAGCCACGTCGGCGCTGCCAACCAGCTTTTTGGAGACGATATAGGAGACGAAGGGGACCTTGTCTCTGAGGGCTTCGTCAAAGGCCTGGTGAGCCTCCTGTTCGCTGATGAAGCCGTCAGCCACGAGTTTGCGGGCAAGACCGCTGAGGCGAAGTTTGGGACTGGGAACCGCCATAGACTGAAAATCCCGAAAATCCTAGACAAAGACAGGCTAATAGTAGTTTATCGATGTCTATCAGCCAAAACCCCGAGACAGATCAGTGGCCTAGCTGCCTCCGGGGGGCTGAGAACCGTTGCTTGGCGTGGCCTCGCACCGCCTTGACCCTGGACTTTGCGCGGCCTTTTCGGAGCCCGGACCGCGCCACGGTCACTCTGAGGTTTAGCGCGTTTTGCATCGCTTACTTTAGGGCGCCGTTTGCCCGGGCCCAGTCAGCCTCGCAAGCCGGCCCAAGCGTCCGTGCAGCGGGTCAATCGGCGGCCGATTCCTTACCGCCGGGTTCCGTCGTGCGCCCCTCGATGAAGGCGGCAAGCTGTTCCAGGCAATCATGATGGTCGGTATCGTGACAGTGCACGGGTGCGTAAGCGGTCACCGTAGCCTGGCTGCGCATGAACACGGCCGTGACCACCCGACCTCGCCCGCGGATACCGCCGATTCGCAGGGGTACGATCGGACATGCGGTGCGGCGGGCGAGCCAGGCCACACCGCCTTTCAGCTTGCGGGGCGGGTGGTCATCCAGGTGGATTCGGCCGTGAGGAAAGAGCGCAATCACTTCGCCCTCCTCGAGGGCGCGAAGCGCTGCGCGCAGGGCCTTCTCCGGTCGAGCACTACGGTCGACCGGGATGCACCCAACGGCCTTGTAAAGCCAGTTTAAACCGTACCGCGCATATTGCTCGCTGGCGATCACGAACCGCAAGGGCCGGCGACTGGCGGCGATCATGATCAACGGGTCGAGGCCCGAGATGTGGTTGGATACCAGCAGGGCCGGTCCCTGCGGCGGCAGATGGATCGGGTCGTGGCGGAGCCGGTGATAGCGGTGACAGAACATCCGGTTGAGCCCGTCGAGGCGATTCAGCCAGCGGTGGCCCCAGTCCGTTTCATTCGCCGTTTCGCAGACCTTCAACAAGCGCCAGCCGAGCAGGCCCCCGACGGCCATGACAGCACTGATTACCGGCACCGCGCTCATCGTTGCTCGGGTCGTCCCTCTCCCATGCCCACTGCGCCGCCTTGCGGTCCACGGTGGTCGGTCCCTAAACGGGTTGCACCAGTTCCCTGAGAGTGTTCAGCAGCGGGAGGCATTGTTAAGCCAGATCAGGCTCGCCATGCGGCCGGTGGTGCCATCCCGTCGATAGGAGTAGAACCGCTGAGCTTCGCTCAAGGTGCAGCGGTCGCCGCCGTAAACGGCTTCCACGCCCCGGGATGCCAGGCGCTGCCGAGCGAGCGCGAAAACATCGGCTAGCCACCGCCCTGAGGGCGTTGGCCGAAAAGCGGCGGCCGCTCGCTGTTCGTAATCGATGAAGGTTTGGCGGACTTCGTCGCCGACCTCGAAGGCGTTCGGGCCGATGGCCGGTCCAAGCCAAGCCATAAGCTCGGCACCTGCCTTGTCCAGTGCGTCCACAGCTGCCTCGATGATGCCGGCTTTCAGGCCGCGCCAGCCCACGTGGGCAGCTGCGACGCGACTTCCATCGCGGTCACAGAGCAGCAGCGGCAGGCAGTCAGCGGTCAGCACCGCACACACTACGGCCGCGTGAAACGTGAAGCTGCCGTCCGCTTTAGCATCTGCTTTCGCCGTCTCGGCGGGAACCATGCGCGCACCGTGTACCTGGCGGAGCCACACGGGCTCCGCAGGCAGTCCCAGCGTTCGCTTGAGCCACTGGCGATTGCTACGCACGGTCTCGGGGTCGTCGCCCACGTGGTCCGCCAGGTTCAGCCCCTCATAGGGTGGTTCGCTGAAGCCACCGATGCGGGTCGTGGACACGGCCTGCACACGGGGCGGCGCCGCCCAGCTTGGTAGGATCCAATCTTCTGATGCCAATCGTATCTCTGAACTCACAGTGCGGGGCAACGAGCCCAACCGTCGCCTGCCGCCGTTAAATCGCCGGTCGCCGACTGCACCGCCGGTGGCTGTCGTCGAGGAGCCCGGCAGACGAGGCTCGTCTATTGTAGCGTCAGGGGCGGCCTTCTCCACCAGGTCCCAGGATGCCGCGCTTCAGGCAAGCGGGTGGCTAACCGTCCGGCGGCACTGGTGCGCCCGCCGCGGTTCGCAACAGGTGTAGCAGCCGCGCCATGTCGTCTGGCAGGGGCGCCTCCCAGGACACGGTCTCACCACTCGCCGGGTGTGTGAGTTGGAGCCGGGCGGCGTGCAGAGCCTGGCGCTTGAAAGCGCGCAGGCTGTCTGCAAGCTGAGGCGTGGCGCCGGGTGGGAGCTTCAGCCGCCCACCGTAAAGGGGATCGCCCAGCACCGGATGCCGCAAATGCGCCATGTGGACTCGGATCTGGTGGGTTCTGCCCGTCTCCAGCATCACGCGCAGGTAGCTGTGGGCCTGAAATCGCTCGAGCACACGGTAGTGGCTGACCGCCGGCTTGCCCGATGTGACCACAGCCATGCGGGTGCGATGCCTGGGGTCGCGGCCAATAGCGGCCTCGATGCGACCGCCGGCCGTCATGACGCCGATGACCAGGGTACGATACTCACGGGAAACGCTGCGTCGTTTGAGTTCATCCACCAGGCGCTTGTGAGAACGCAGGCTTCTCGCCACGACCAGCAGACCGCTGGTGTGCTTGTCCAGGCGGTGAATGATGCCAGCGCGAGGGACCCGTGCCAGCCTCGGATCGTGATGCAGCAGGGCGTTGACGAGCGTGCGGTCCGGGTTGCCGACTGCTGGATGCACCACGAGTCCCGGCGGCTTGTTCACCACAATGAGTTCGTCATCTTCGTAGACCACGTCCAGCGGCAAAGCCTGAGCCTGCCAGTCTTCGCGCTCCTGAGCCTGGGGGTGGAGGGCAACTGCCTCGCCACCCCGGACCTTGTCCCGGGACCGGGATGGCTGACCATCCACACGCACGTGTCCGGCCCTGATCCACTGCTGCAGACGGGCGCGGGAATAGTCGGGAAAAAGCCGGGCGAGAGCCTGGTCCAGGCGAAGCCCTGCCATTTGCGCGGGAACACGGGCGGTGAGTATCGTAACCTTCATCCGGCTGCCTTTACCGGGCGCGCCGCCTTCGGATAATCTAGCGCCATGGGCTTGATACGCCATGTGACCGCCGTGTTGCTTCTCGCCGTCGCCGTATCGGGCTGCGGCCTGTTGCCCGCGAACGACCCCACGGCAGACTGGTCCGCGCAGAAGCTCTACACCGAGGCGAAGGCGGCGCTGAATAGCGGCGACTACGAAACCGCCATCCAGTACTACGAGTATCTCGAAGCGCGGTACCCGTTCGGCAGGTATGCGCAGCAGGCGCAGCTAGAGATTGCTTACGCGTATTATAAGTACGAAGAGCCCGATGCGGCGATCGCCGCGGCCGACCGATTCATTCAGCTCTACCCTCGGCATCCGAACGTGCCGTATGCCTACTATCTGAAGGGCATCGCAAATTACAACCGGGGCAAGGGGAAGGTGGAACGCTACGTGCCTCAGGACCCGTCCGAGAGAGATCCGGGCTCCGCTCTGCATGCGTTTCAGGATTTCTCGGAGCTTGTCAAACGCTACCCGGATAGCAAGTACGCCAAGGATGCCAGGCAGCGCATGGTCTTTTTGCGCAACAATCTGGCCCAGTATGAAGTGCATGTTGCCAAGTACTACTTCCGCAGGGGCGCCTACGTGGCGGCGGCGAATCGGGGAAAACACGTCATCGAGAACTATCAGCGCACGCCAGCGGTGCCGGAGGCTCTCGTGATCATGGCGAAGGCCTACAAGCAACTCGGGCTCGAGGACCTTTCCAACGACGCGCTGCGGGTGCTGAAAGCCAATTATCCCAACAATCCGGGGATTGCCGAGGTCGAGAACCTGGTGGTCAAGCGGTAGCCGGATGCCACCCGTCGGCTTCAGGGCGGAGCCTCGGCGGCTGAAGCAGTCACCCCATCCCGGCGTTCTCAAGGTTCCCCCGACCATCTGGCCGGATGCCCCGCTGTCGGCTGCGGCGGGCTGCCCGTCCGATGCCTGATTCACCCCTAAAGCGAGAGCGCCTCCGAGCGCTAGCATTGCCAGGTCGATACTTCACAACAGGCACGGGTTCCAGCCCCGGCGTGGTCGAGCGCGCCAGGCCACCTGGCCGGCTCGTCGGATCAAGCAGGGGACTGGGAGAAGTGGATGGCGAAAGAATGGATGCTTCTGGCAGCTTCTGTTGTCACGACGCTGGTGCTCGCGCTGGGTCTGATCACCTGGTTTGCGCCGCAGCTTGTGGGCCTCCCCGCCGACCTACGGCTGGTCAGAGTCGCGGAACAGAAGCCTGCGTTCTTCGAAGCGGTGTTCCGACGGGAGGATTACGGTTCCCAGGATTTCATCATCAGCGATCCATACACCCGCGTCAGGGCGAAGCCGTTGTATCCGGAACTCCCGGGGGTGGGTCCCAATGATATTCTGGGCTTCCGCAACCGCCATGTGCCGAACGTGGCGGATGTGGTATGCATCGGAGACAGCCAGACTTACGGCAACAACGCGCACCTGGAAGAGAACTGGCCCAGCCAGCTTCGCATGGCGGTCGGCAACCTGGCTCCTGTTGTTTACAACGCTTCCGTCGGCGGCTGGGGTGCGGTTCAGTATCTGGACGCTTTCTCCAACATGACGCTGCTGCAGCCGAGAGTGGTGGTCGTGGCCTTCTACAGCGGCAATGACGCTCTCGACTCTTTCACGGTGGCCTATGGCGTGGAACGCTGGGCTGACCTTCGGGTGGAGCCGACGCTGACGGCGACCGATGCGCCGGCAGTGGCCTACTCGCCCTCCGCGGATGACGCCTGGCAGGTACAGTTTGCCGGCGGCCCGGCAACCACTTTCACCCCCGGACTCAGGCTCGCGTCCAATCAGGACCATCCTGCCGTGCACGCCGGATATGCCATCATGGCCGAGGTCGCCAGGCAGATCAGCGCCCAGGCGGCTGAACTGGGCGTTCGCGTCGTCTACGCCATCATTCCCACCAAGGAGTTGGTGTATGCGCCGCGCGTCGCGTCGGAAGCTATCGAGACACCGGCAGCCTATGCGGCGTTGGTGCGTGTGGAGCAGACACGCATTGCCACCCTGGCGGCGCAGCTCGCCGGGCTGCCGGCGTCCGACTACGTGGATGTCGTGCAGCCGCTCCAGGCGGCCGCGCGCAGCGATGCGCGCCTGTATCCCGAGGACACCAACGGCCACCCGTTTCGCTCCGGCTACCGGGTCATTGGCCAGGCGATTGCAAAGCAGGTTGCGCGATACTTGCCCGAGGTGCCCCGCGGCCTTGTGGCGGTACGCACCGGCACAGGCACGCCGCAGCTGGCTCTGCTCACGGACGAGGGCGCAGCCGTCTTCGCCACGCCCAACGTGGCTCGAGCCAACGGCTGGTCACTAGACCGAATCAGGGTGGTGCGCCGCCGCGATGTTGCCGCCATGCCGCGCTTCCCCGTCATACGCATGGTAGACCCGGCGCGTTTCGGGCCCCAGGCGATTGTGCTGGCGGACAGGTAAGCGGGGCCGGGTCAGATGGCCTGCTCGTTCTCTTCGCCCGTGCGAATCCGCACGACCCGCTCCACGGGGGTGACGAAGATCTTTCCGTCACCGATCTTGCCGGTCCGTGCGGCCTGGGTGATCGCCTCGATGCAGGCATCGGCCTGGTCATCGGCTATGACGATCTCGATGCGGACTTTGGGTAGAAAATCGACCACGTACTCGGCGCCGCGATACAGCTCCGTGTGCCCCTTCTGGCGGCCAAAGCCTTTGACTTCGGTTGCCGTCATGCCGGTAATGCCAATCTCCGACAGGGCTTCGCGTACGTCGTCCAATTTGAAAGGCTTGACGATGGCCTCGATTTTCTTCATCCGCGGCTCTCCATTCACGGCTACTCGTAGCCCGATGTTATCGGATAACGCCGGTCGCGACCAAATGCTCGCCGGCTGATTCGTATGCCCGGTGCCGCCTGGCGCCGCTTGTACTCGTTGCGGTTCACCATGGCAAGCACCCGCTTCACGGTGTCCGGGTCAAAGCCCGCTGCCTCGATGTCTTTCCGGGAGCGATCCTGCTCCACATAGAGCTCCAATATGGCGTCGAGCACCGGATAGGGGGGGAGCGTGTCCTCGTCTTTCTGGTCCGGGGCCAGCTCCGCCGAAGGTGGTCTGTCCAGTACCCGTTGCGGTATCACCGGTGCCTGGCGGTTGCGCCATTCCGAAAGGCGATAAACTGTCATCTTGGGTACATCGCGCAGCGGCGCAAAACCCCCGGCCATGTCGCCGTACAGTGTGGCGTACCCCACTGCCATTTCGCTCTTGTTGCCGGTGGTCAGGACGATCCTTCGGCGCTTGTTGGAGATGGCCATCAGTATGACACCGCGGCAACGGGCCTGGATGTTCTCCTCGGTGGTATCCGGCGAGGTGCCTTCCAACGTCTCACCGAGCGCATCCAAGAAGGCCTGGAAAGTCGGCTCGATGGGGATGATGTGATAGGGGACGCCCAATGCCACGGCCTCCTCCCGCGCATCCTGGATGCTCATGGATGCGGTGTACCGGGAAGGCATCAGCACGGCCTCCACCTGGTCTGGGCCCAGGGCGTCGGCGGCGATGGCCAGCGTCAGCGCTGAGTCGATACCACCTGAGAGGCCGACCACCGCCCCCTGAAAACCGTTCTTGTCCACATAGTCGCGCACGCCGGTCAACAATGCCCGGTAAATGCTCTCCTCGGCAGGCAGTTGCGGCTCTTTTTCACCTGGCAGCGCGTGGACTTCCGGTGCCTCCACGATGTCGACGGTGTAGAGCCCCTCGGTGAAAGCGGGTGCCCGCATGGCTAACGTGCCGTCGCTGTTCATGACGAAGGAACTGCCGTCGAATACCAGTTCGTCCTGCCCGCCCACCAGATTGACGTAGACCACGGTCAGGCCGTGGTCCATGGCTCGCTGGGCGACCAGCGACTCCCGCTCCGCGCTCTTGCCTTGGTGGTAGGGAGAGGCGTTGAGGTTGAGAAGCAGGCGCGCTCCCCGAGCGGCCGCCGCACGCGCGGGGTTCGGCACCCAGATGTCCTCGCAGATGTTGATGGCTGTGGTGATACCGCCAATCTCCACCACGCAGCTGTCTGCGCCAGGCTGGAAATAGCGCATCTCATCGAACACCGCATAGTTGGGGAGGTTCTGCTTATAACACCGCGCCCTCACGACGCCGTCGCGCAGTAGAAACGCCGCGTTGTAAGTGGCTTCGCCGTCTCTGTGGGGAAGTCCGAGCAGCACATCGATCCCGTGAACCTGGCGGCGGATCCTGTCCAGGCTGCGTTGGACCCGGAGGTAGAGGCCGGGTCTCAACAGTAGGTCCTCGGGAGGGTAGCTCGTCAGCGTGAGCTCCGGAAACACCGCGAGATGGGCCTTGTGCTCATCGCGGGCCTGGCAGGAGCGCTGGATGACCGTTTCGGCGTTACCCTCGATATCGCCCACGAGCAGATTGGTCTGCGCCAGAGCGATACGCAAGGGCCCCTGCACGCCGCCTGTCTGGGGCATCGAGTTGGCCATCAGACGCCCGCGGGACTTGCGCAGCCTGTTCCCCAGGTCGCGCCTGCCGGCGGTGTGTGCCGGGGTGGCGTCCCCGGCGCGCATGAAGCCTGTGGTCGCGTCGCGGCTGGGAGCCTGATTGTCCCGGGTTCGGACTGGAGCGAGTGTGCTGGCATGGCCGCGGCGCAGGTACCGGATTTCCGAAGTGAAGGGCTATTCTGCGGAAATCCGCAAGCATCCGCAAAGCCGCGCTTCAGTGACCTCTTGCCGCGACCGCTACAGGTCTTACGCCTGGTCACCGCCCGGTATGGCACGCGGTCCGGGTATCCAACGGATGCGACAAACCCACCACGTAGTGCATGAAACTGAGCATTCTGGCCGGCAAGGCCTGGGCCGGGACCGACGGTCCTCCTGAGAGCCCGGCCGACACCTGGCGGCCCCTTCGCTATTTCAACCTGTACCGCACCACGCTGGCGGGCCTGCTGGTGGTGCTGATGCTGTCCGGCGTGATTCCACGCTTCTTCGGAGCCCATGATCCCGAGCTGTTCGCGGCCACCGTCACCCTTTACCTGGCGTTCGGCATTGCCAGCAGCTTCTCAATCCGCTGGCGCCGTCCAGCCTTCCAGCTGCAGGTCTTCGTCCAGGTTTTCGTGGACATCGTCGCCATCACGCTGATGATGTACGCAAGCGGTGGGGTTCGCAGCGGACTCGGCATGCTGCTGGTGGTGGCGATCGCCGGGGGCAGCATTCTCACCGTGGGACGCACCGCGATTCTGTTCGCGGCGCTGGCGGCTCTCGCTGTCCTGGTTCAAGAAGTGTATGCCTGGGTCCACGACGTGTTCAGCGATACGGCATACACCCAGTCGGGGCTGCTCGGAGCGACCTTTTTTGCCACCGCGTTTCTTGCCCACGTGCTTGCCGAGCGGGTGCGGGAGAGCGAGGCCCTGGCCCTTCGCTGGGGGCTGGACCTGGCAGACCTGTCCGTCCTCAACGAGCACATCATCCAACGCATGCAATCCGGCATTCTCGCCGTCGACTCGGAGGACCGGGTCCGGTCGGTAAACGGCTCGGCCAAGCGCCTGCTTGGTATCACCGGGCAGCCTGTCGGGGATGCCTTGGCAGCGGTCTCGCCCGAACTGGCGGAACTCGTGCAGCGCTGGCGGCAGGGTCCCGCAAGTGGCTCTCAAGTATTTCGGCCCGCAGGTACGGGCGGTGACGTGATTGCGTCTTTCGCCGCGCTGGAGCAACCCACTTCCCGAGGCGCCCTGATTTTTTTAGAGGACAGCTCGGAGGTTACCGACCGGGCGCAGAGACTCAAGCTGGCCTCCTTGGGCCGCCTGGCGGCCAGCATCGCCCACGAGATACGTAATCCCCTCGGGGCAATCAGTCACGCGGGTCAGCTGCTCGCCGAGTCACCGCAGCTTTCCGCTGCGGACCAGCGTCTGACGCGCATCATCACCGACCAGTCCCAGCGTGTGAACGGGATCATCCAGAACGTCATGCAGCTCAGCCGGCGCGACCAGCCGACCCCGGAGAGCTTCGAGCTGGGTGCCTGGCTGCGCGCTTTTGCCGACGAGTATGTCATGGGCAAGGGTCTGGCAGCTCAGGATTTTCAGGTGGAGGTCGCTAACGAAGATGTTCACGTGAGGATCGATCCGCTGCAGCTGAACCAGGTGTTGACCAATCTCTGTGAGAACGCCCTTCGCTACAGTAGCGAGGCCCCCTACTTCAGCCTGCGTGCCGGTATTCTCGCCGAGACCGACAGGCCTTTCCTGGAAGTGTGCGACACCGGTCCGGGCGTAGACGAGGAAGCGGTCAAGCACCTCTTCGAGCCTTTCTTCACGACGGATCGGCAAGGCACGGGCCTCGGCTTGTACATCGCCCGGGAAGTCTGCGAGAACAACCACGCGTCCTTGGTTCATGTGGGTCAAACCGATTCCGGGCATTGCTTCCGCATCATTTTCGCTCATCCGAGACGTCAGGGGATTGCGGCCGCATGAACAGATCCACGGCCCTGGTGGTTGACGATGAGCCCGATATCCGGGAACTGCTGGAGATCACCCTGGCGCGGATGGATATCGCGACCGTGGCGGTGCCGGATCTGGAGACCGCTCGAGCGCAGCTGGCGCGCGCGCACTTCGACCTGTGCCTTACGGACATGCGTCTCCCCGGCGGTAACGGCATTGAGCTGGTCCGGCATATTCAGAAGCAGCATGTGGACATTCCGGTGGCTGTGATAACAGCTCACGGCAATATGGAGTCGGCCGTGGAGGCCCTGAAAGCGGGGGCGTTCGACTTTGTCTCCAAGCCCGTGGATCTGCAGGTGCTGCGCCGGCTGGTCGCCACAGCTCTCAAGCTTGCCGGCGCCCGGCCAAAGTCCGCGCGGCTCCTCATCGGTGATTCGCTGGCCATGCAGGAGACCCGGGCCACCATCGCCAAGCTTGCCCGCAGTCAAGCGCCCGTTTACATCAGCGGAGAATCCGGGACGGGTAAGGAGCTGGTGGCGCGCCTCATACACGAGCAGGGACCGCGGGCAGAGAATCCTTTTGTGCCGGTGAATTGCGGTGCCATTCCCGAGGACCTCATGGAAAGCGAGTTCTTCGGACATAAGAAAGGCAGCTTCACGGGCGCCGTGTCCGACAAGCAAGGACTTTTTCAGGCGGCCGACGGCGGCACCCTGTTCCTGGACGAGGTGGCTGACCTGCCGCTGCACATGCAGGTCAAGCTGCTGAGGGCTATTCAGGAGAAGCACGTGAGGCCTGTGGGTGCCCAGCAGGAAGTGGCCGTCGATGCGCGAATTCTCTGTGCCACCCACAAGGATCTGGCGGCACTCGTGCAGGAGGGCAGCTTCCGCCAGGATCTGTACTATCGAATCAACGTCATCGAGCTGCGCGTGCCTTCTCTGAGAGAGCGCCCCGAAGATATTCCGCAAATGGCGGCGTTCATCCTGGAACGGCTCGCGGACCAAGCTCAACAGGAGTCACCCGTGATCTCCCATGAGGCGGTCGCCGCGCTTCGGGCCCATGAGTTCCCCGGCAATGTACGCGAGCTGGAAAACCTGCTGGAACGGGCAATGACGCTCTGCGGGGGCGAGACCATCGAGCTTGACGATCTGGGCATATCGGGCGCCGAGGCGTCGCCACAGGATGGTCAGACCCATGCCGCAGACAACCTGGAGTCGTTGCTCGATCGGGTGGAGAAGGAGACTCTCGTCAAGGCTTTGGAGCAGACCAGCGGCAACAAGACGGCAGCCGCGAAACTGCTGGGCATCAGCTTCGGCGCCTTCCGATATCGCCTGCAGAAGCTCGGCTTGGGCTGAGGCGGGAGGAGAAGCTGCGGATCTTCAGCAGATACTGCTGAAAATCCGCAGGCCGTTTGGGCGGGAACACGCAGGATACACCGTTCATCGGCCCCGAATGCGGGCATATTTGTGAGTTGGATCACAGGCTTGAGTCCCGGTGGGGGACTTGGCACGAAACCTGCTCAAGTAGGGGCGCAAGAGGACATGCCGCCGGATTCAGGGCGGTGCCGCCCACCAGAGCCGAGGGGCCACAACAGGGCGTAACTCGAGACAGTTTGAAGATTCTTGAACAGTCTGTTCAGCGTGTAACCAGAAGGAGAACACCATGAGACGTACGCAGCAGGGTTTCACCCTTATCGAGTTGATGATCGTGGTCGCGATCATCGGTATTCTGGCCGCGATTGCGATTCCGGCCTATCAGGACTACACCATCCGAGCGAAGATGAGCGAAGGCCTGAACATCGCCTCCTCCGCCAAGTCCTCGGTCTCCGAGTACATCGTAACCATGAACGCCATGCCGGCGGACGCCGACGAGGCGGGCTTCAACTCCAGTCCCGACACCGACGTGGTGAAGAGTGTGACCTGGGACAATACCGCCGACCAGATAGAGGTTGTCATCTATGGTCAGGGCGGCACCACTGCGGACGACCAGGAATTCTATCTCAAGGTTTCGTCCACCCAGAACTCCCGCGTCATGTGGGTGTGTCTGCCGGGCACAGTCCCGAACAAGTATCTGCCGGCCAACTGCCGTTGATCTTGTAGCCTGAGCTAGCACAGCCCTGCGTGCGTCTGCACGCAGGGCTTTTTCTTTTTTCCCCGTGACCACCGCCAGTGCACCCCGTGTTTGGCTGCCTGTCGTAACCCTGCTCTCGGGGCTCGGCGCGGCAGCTTTTCTGTACAGCGCCGGCTTGCCGGGCGCTTTCGTCTACGACGACGGTGCTGCCATCAGTCAGAATCCCGCTGTACAGCTGGATACCCTGTCGACAGACGCGCTGTGGGCTGCGATCTGGAGCAGCGAAAGCGGCCCGCTGAAACGGCCGCTCAGCATGCTGAGCTTTGCGCTCAACCACTATACAAGCGGGCTTGACCCGGCCGCATTCAAGTGGGTCAACATCTGTATTCATCTCCTTACCGCCGCCAGCCTCGCTTTCCTAGCCTGGCAGCTGATGGCTGCCCCGGCGCTGGCATGCACCAACTCAGGTCGCCGGGCCTGGCTTGCCGTGGTCGTGGCACTCGTATGGCTGCTTCATCCGCTGCACGTGAGCACCGTGCTCTACACGGTGCAGCGCATGACAGGGCTGGCCTCTTTACTCATGACCTGGGGGCTTATTGCCTATGTGCACGGCAGGTCGATGCAGCTGCGCAGCGGCGCTGGGTTGGGCTACCTACTTACCAGTGTCGCGGTCTTTCTACCAGCGGCCGCTCTGAGTAAAGAAACCGGATTGCTCCTACTACCTTACATTCTGGTCGTCGAATGCTTTTTATTTAGATTAAAGGTCGGTGACGCCGCCCAGCGGCGCCGCTTGTATCTGTTTCTTGGTATTGCCGTTGCGGGTCCCATCCTGCTGGCACTGGCAGCGGTAGTTCTCGTCCCCGGTTGGTGGATGTCGGGGTACGACGGCCGGGAGTTCACCCTGCTGGAACGGGTTCTCACGCAGCCTCGGATTCTGCTCTGGTACCTGCGCATGATCTTGCTGCCCGACGTGACAAGCATGGGCCTGCACCACGACGACATCGAGCTGTCGCGCGGTGTCCTGGATCCTCTGGTCACGCTTCCGGCCCTGGTCATCGTAGCGGCCCTACCGGTGCTGGCTATGATGCTGCGCAGGAGACAACCCGTGCTGGCATTTGGCCTGCTCTGGTTCTTGGTGGGCCACGGCCTGGAGTCCTCCATCTTTCCTCTCGACCTGGCGTACGAGCATCGAAACTATCTGCCATCCTTCGGTATGGTCCTGGTTGCCGTCTACTATTTCGCCACTGTGCTTCGGCGCAGATTCCGAGCCCGACTCGCGGTGCTGGTACCTGTCGCTGCCGGGCTCTTACTGGGGGTGAGTCTCCAGCTTAGAGCGTCTGCCTGGTCGAGCGAGATCGCTATGGCTCGGCACGCAGTGAGGAATCACCCGGCTTCGGCGCGTTCCCACTGGTTCTATGCCAACGCCAATCTGAAAGCCGCCCGCCGTCCAAGCGCCGCCCAAGGAGGGCATCTGGCAGTGGCCCG
>JASJBY010000169.1 GCA_030066245.1 Gammaproteobacteria bacterium | reverse complement strand
TTCTCCGACCTTGTTCACACACCCCTGGTTCCGCCTGTGCACGGAGACTCCAGCGGCGTACGGGGTGCGGCCTGGCTGTGGCCTGCGGATGCCGAAGGGAGCTGCTAAGGCGGGGTGCAAGCTACCCCTTCGGCGCCTGCAGTGGGACGCCCTGGCGCTCAACCCCGCCATTTTCTGGCCCATCCAGGGGCCCGGTCAACCCATGTGCGCTGCCGCTGGTGTCGGCGACCATGCCGGCGCGGCGGGCGCCGCTTTAACCCCAGGCGCGCCCCGGCAAGTGCAGACGGCCTCCCGGCTATAATCGGCTGAGCTCCTCGTACAATCACCCCCATGCGGCACGACAGCTACACAGAGGTTCCCCCGCGGCACGGGCGTAACCTGCGCAACGCGCAGCTGATGCTTCCGTTGCTGTGGGAGTATCGCGGGCGCGTGCTGTTGGCGTTGGCCAGCCTGGTGCTGGCAAAAGTCGCAAACGTAGGGGTGCCGCTGGTGCTTCGGGAAATCGTTGATGCCCTCACTGCCGCCGGGCAGACGGCGTTGGCGCTGCCGGTGGTTCTGTTGCTGGGCTATGGACTGCTGAAGCTGGCGGCTTCTCTTTTCAACGAGCTGCGTGATGCGCTGTTCGCGAAGGTGCGTTATCGGGCCATGCGGCGCTTGTCGATCCGGGTCCTCGACCACCTGCACGATCTGTCTTTGCGTTATCACCTGGAACGAAAGACGGGGGCCATCTCGCGGGACCTGGAACGTGGTACACGCAGTGTCAGCACCATCCTGAATTACATGGTGTTCAACATCCTGCCCACTGTGGCGGAGTTCGCCATGATTATGGTCATCCTGCTGGTCAACTACGACGTGCATTTCACGCTGGTGAGCCTTGCGACGGTCGGCGTATACATCTGGTTCACATTTGCGGTGACCAACTGGCGCATGCATTTTCGCCACAGCATGAACGCGCTGGACTCTCAGGCCAACAATCAGGCGGTCGACGGTCTGCTGAATTACGAGACCGTCAAATACTTTGGTAACGAACGCTTCGAGACCAGACGCTACGATGCGACCCTGGGAGAATGGGAGGATGCGGCGGTCAAGAGCCAGACGTCCATGTCGGCGCTGAATTTCGGCCAGGGCGCCATCATCGCCGCGGGCGTGTCCCTCATCATGGTCTATGCCAGCCAGGGGGTAGTGGATGGCTCGCTGACCCTCGGCGACCTGGTGCTGGTTAACGCGTTTCTGCTGCAGCTTTTCATCCCGCTGAATTTCCTGGGCATCGTGTACCGGCAGATCCGCTACTCGCTTGCCGACATGGAAATGCTCATGCAGTTGCTTTCGAAAAAACCGGAAGTCCAGGATCAGGCTGGTGCCGATTTGCTGGAAGTGGGTGACGGAAGGGTGTCCTTCCGCCACGTGGACTTCGGCTATCAGCAGGACCGGCAGATCCTGCACGACGTGGACTTCGAAATTCCTCCGGGTCACAAAGTAGCCGTGGTGGGTCCCAGCGGCGCCGGGAAATCCACCCTTGCGCGGCTGTTGTTCCGTTTCTTCGATGTGAGCGAAGGCCGGATTACCGTGAACGGTCAGGACATCCGCCACGTGTCCCAGGCCAGCCTGCGCTCTGCCATCGGCATCGTTCCCCAGGACACCGTTCTGTTCAATGACAGCATCCACTACAACCTTGTCTACGCGCGTCCGGGTGCAAGTCGTGAGGAGATAGCCGAGGCGGCCAGTCTGGCTCATATCCACGACTTCATAGAGGCGCTCCCCCAGGGCTATGACACGGTCGTGGGTGAGCGGGGACTGAAGCTCTCCGGGGGTGAGAAGCAGCGCATTGCCATCGCCCGCGTCATTCTGAAACGTCCCCGCATTCTGATATTCGACGAGGCCACGTCTGCCCTGGATACTCGAGCGGAGAGGGCAATCCAGAAGGCTCTCAACGAGGTGGCGGCCAATCACACCACCCTGGTGATTGCGCATCGTTTGTCGACCATCGTCGACGCAGAGCAGATCCTGGTCATGGACGGGGGCCGTATCGTTGAGCGAGGCACCCATCAGGAACTCCTGTCGCAGGGTGGCACGTATGCGCACATGTGGGCCCTGCAGCAGGCGCAGCAGGCCGAGTCGGCCGCTCTTCGCGGGGCGCTAGGCGCAGACGTGCCGCTGGCAGGAAGCCCCTCGAGTGGTTAGACTTCAGGCCTGTCACGGCGAGGTCGCCGGGGTAATCCCATGATCGACGAACATTACAGCAGCTGTTCCGAGTCCGAACCCTTCGCCTTGCAGGTGCTCGGCGACAGCATGGAGCCCGAGTTCAAGAGCGGCGCCATCGTCATCGTTGACCCCGCAGGGATCGTGGAGCACGGTGCTTTCGTCATCGCGGTGCAGGGAGAAGAGTACATTTTTCGCCAGCTCGTTATCGAGAACGACCGCATGTCCCTGAGGGCCTTGAATAAGCGCTATCCAACACTGCCGCTGCCTGGCGGCGCAGCCGATATCAAAGGCGTGGTCGTACAACAGGCGGGCCGTCGCCGGAAGGACCGAAAGCATTACGTTTAGCACACGGCTTTGAGACCGGGGAAATCCCGCTGGTCAACGCCTGTTGCTCGTTTCATGTCCCGTCTTTACCAGTAAGCTTTGGCTTCCTCGCCTGGATCAGGCAGACCGGCAACACGCCAGGCCTCACGACAGCCGCCGAACAGGCGCTGGATGCTGTGTCTGTCGAGATGGTTGGCACGGCATACCAGTCGTGCTACGGGCAGGGCGCCGAATCGCTCGTAACGCTCGCGAAGGTGCCGGATAATCCGCCAGTGTCGATCGGTCAACGGTCCGATACCATCCATTCTAGCGATTGACTCGGCGACCTCGCGGTTCCAGGTCTGCGGGTCTTCGAGGAAGCCATCGGCGTCGAACTGCCGGGAAAGTTCGGCAAATGCGGGTTCTCCCATGGTAGGCCTCCGTCACGCGCCAAGTTGGGCGCTGCATCCGTCTGTGTGTATGAGGATATCCAAGGTATAGCAGAAGCCGCGGCGGATGTGCCGGGATCGGATGCGCCTCTTCAGGCTAGGAACGAGGCTTGCGGGGGGAACGCCGTCGCCGTCCCTGGAAAGCGGAGACTGACTGCACGATGGCTGCAAAGGGCAGCTTATCAAAGTTCCCGAAACGGGTTCGAGCCAAGTCAACCAGAGCGTGGATATCCTCCACACGGGCAAGGCCAGCTTTCGGATGGACCAGTTGCTGCAGACCACCGAGCCCGCCCAGCTGAAGCCTGATTTCCTTGGCGTGGGGGATCGGACCGGTTATGTTCGCCAGTCCAAGGGCGAAACGTGATTTTTCTCGCAGCAGGCTCAAAAGGGCCTCGCAGTCGTTCCTTGCGGTCCAGGAGGTACAGAACACGCCTTCTCGCTCAGCCAGATTAAAGCGGCGGCCCATGGCACAGCTGCACTGCCTGCTCAGCAGGGCTTTCTCATAGGGGCAGCCAAGTTCTCTGATCTGCTCGTAGGTCTTCTTGAACTCGCTCTCGTCCATCAGTCGCGCTGCCTGGAACAGCCCGTTCAGAATGCCCTAAGGACGCGTCGGCCGGCACAGCCCGGCGCTCGGGGCGGTCATCCCTCGACCGCCCCTTTCGGGCTGCTCCACTGTATGCCAAGAACCGAATAGGATAGCCTGTTCATCAAGAATACCGACTCGGTGAGGCCGATGTGTTGAGTTTGCCAACATAATCTGCGCTCCGAGGTTCGCCTGGTGAGAAATCCGGGCTAGCGGCCAAAGACTCTGCCGAGGCGGCGGCGATCCCTTTTGCTTGGTCTTCCGCTCCCTCTCGCCTGACTGGCGGGCGCCAGGCGACGCTCTTCGGCCAGCGCCTGGCGCCGTCTCGTGCTTTCCTCGGTTTCCCTATAGAGACCCATGGCCTCGGATGCGGGCCTGCGTTGCTTGGCAAGGCCAAGGACTATCACCGTGAACTCCAGGGCTCCCTTGCGGATGCGCACTTCTGAGCCTTGGCGCAGTGCGCGTGCGGGTTTCACGCGCTGTCCATCCACGTGGACCTTGCCGCCGTTGATAGCTTCGACCGCCAGGCCGCGTGTCTTGTAGAAACGCGCTGCCCAGAGCCATTTGTCCAGTCGCTGACAATCGGTAGCCGGAGGGGCCGAATCATCCTTCACACGGTCAGCCCAGTCCGAGGATCCTGTCCAACTCGCCGTCCACGTCCAGCGCGGCCATGTCGTCGAAACCACCGATGTGTCGTTCGCCAATGAAGACCTGGGGCACTGTAGCCCGGCCGCTGCGCTTGGACATCTCGTCCCAAAGCGTTCCGTCGCCAGCTACGTCTATGACGGTGTACTCGACACCTTTCTTGTCGAGCAGCCGTCGGGCCTGAACACAGAATGGGCAGATGGGGGTAACGTAGATGACCACACTCGTCATAAACGCTGTTCCGAAGTTGCGGGTTAGCGTTCATTGTTCCAGGTTGGACTGCACCCGTCCACCGGAGAGACAGGCCGAAGGACGACGCAGCGCACCATGAAAAAAGCGGGCCCGAGGCCCGCTTTTTTCATGGTGCGCACAGCGGCGCGCCTGGCAACCGGCCTACTGTTTGACCCATTTTTCCAGGTTATCGAGCGTCTTCTCCTGGCCGTCGGCGTAGCCCGCCTCATAGGCCTCCGTTGCCCGCTGCTCCTCGCGCCCGGGCATGTGCAGATAACCGCCCTGCCAGCCTACGATGTACTCTGGCTCGACTCCCATCTTCTCCATCTTGTCGACCGCTTCGTAGTAGCTCTTGTCCACCTCAAGTCTCCTGTACGCTGCCTTACCACAAGACCGGATAACCAAGCAGCATATTATCACATGCTAATTGTGTGGTGGGCAAGATACTCTCCGTCGCTTGCTCCGCCAGCGTGTAATAAAAGTGTTATTGTTCTTTACCCCGTTTTTGGTTCAAGATTACAGGCCTGTCAGAACGTCGTGCCAGCATGCGCGTGGAACCGGAGGCCCGTGGCCATGACCCCCTTTACCCGTTTTTACTGGAAGCTCTACGCCCGTTGCGTCGTGTGCATCGCGTTTGCGGCTGCCCTCGCCTGTGTTTCGATTGTCTGGCTGGTCGACCAGGAAACGCGGGAGACCGGCGAGGAAGCCCTTCGCGCCAGCACGGCGCGAGCGGTCGAGCTGGCGCGGCCTTTTCTCGAGGGTCGGGGTGACGGCGGGGCGGTCACAGGTCTGAGCCAGCTCGCGGAGAGTACCCAGACCCGGTTCACGGTGGCTGGCAGCAACGGCTCGGTTCTCGTGGATACGGCGCAGCGCCCTGAAACCATGGGCAACATCATAAAGCGCCCGGAAATCCATGCGGCACGCGTGCTCGGTTCCGGTCTGTCCACGGAGTACTTTCGGGAACACGACCAGCTTGCCGCTTATGCGGCGCTGCCGGTGTACGGTGGAGACGGCGCGATGCTTGGATTTGTCAGAGGATACTCTCACATTCCGGTGCGCTACGCGGCCGCTCAGGGAGACCGCAAGTCGGACCTGCTGGCACTGACTTTGATCGGGGGGCTAGCGCTGGCACTGGCTGTCCTGCCCGTGCTCGGAACTTACTTCACCTTCCGTCGCATGGCCTGATCTTCGGGAGCTGCCGCGGCGCTCAGGCCGGGTCGGCCGTCTCGGCGGCGTGCAGGTCCTCGGAGACCGCGAGCCACGCGTTCTCGATCTGGTCCAGGCGCTTTGCCAGGCGGGCGCGCTCCAGCAGCAGCCCGCGCAGCCGTTCTTTTTCCGCCTCCTTGTAGAGATCCGGATCGGCGAGTCGCTGCTCCAGAGCTGATTTCTCGGCAGCGGCCTTCCCGAGCTCCGCCTCCAATTCGCCCAATCGGGCACGCAGGGGCTGCAGAACCTGACGCTGCTCGGCCCGCTGTCGTCTTATCTCGCGGCGCGCTGCCGCCGTGTGGTTGCCGCTGGAGTTGTCTGCGGCCCCCGCCAGCTCCCCCGCACGCTCGCCCAGCCAGCGGCGGTAGTCGTCGAGATCCCCCTGGAACAGGGCGGCTTGACCACTTTCCACAAGCCACAGGGTGTCGGTTACCGTGCGCAGCAGATGTCGGTCGTGGGAAACCAGCACCAGCGCGCCATCAAATCCCTGCAGAGCCAGATTCAGGGCATGTCGCATCTCCAGGTCCAGGTGGTTGGTGGGTTCATCCAGCAGAAGGAGATTGGGTTGCTGGCGGACCAGCAGGGCTAACACCAGTCGCGCTTTCTCACCACCCGAGAAGGCTTCCGTAGGTTCGTCTGCCCGCTCGCCAGCAAATCCGAACCCACCCAGAAAGTCATTCAGCGACTGCTCGGTCGCCTCCGGGTCCACACGCCGCAGGTGCTCGAACGGGCTTTCCTCGCCGCGAAGCTGCTCCAGCTGATGCTGGGCGAAATAACCTACCCGAAGACCGGCCGCGCCCTCACGGCTGCCTGATGCGGGTGGGAGCTCACCGGCCAAAAGCTTTACCAGGGTCGATTTTCCGGACCCATTGGGTCCGAGTAGCCCAATCCGATCGCCTGGTCCAAGGGAGAGGTTCACGTTATCCAGCACCGGCTTCTGGGCATAGCCACCCGACACTTGGTCCAGGCGCAACAGGGGATCCGACAGTTGCCGTGACGGGCGAAAAGCGAACTGAAAAGGAGAATCGACGTGGGCCGGTGCTATCGATTCCATGCGCGCCAGCGCCTTGAGCCGGCTCTGAGCCTGCCGTGCCTTTGTCGCCTTGGCACGGAAGCGCGCCACAAAGCTGCGGACGCGCTCGATTTGTTGCTGCTGCCTCTGATAGGCATCCTGCTGGCGTGCCAGCATCAAGGCCTGCTGTCGTTCGAACTCGCTGTAGTTGCCCCGATACAGCTGTAGTCCCTGTCGGCGCACGTGAATGATGTGGTCCACCGCCCGGTCCAGAAAATCCCGGTCATGGGAGATGAGCAGCAACGTGCCGGAGTAGCTGCGCAGCCAGTCTTCAAGCCAGATGACGGCATCCAGGTCCAGGTGATTGGTGGGCTCGTCGAGGAGCATCAGGTCCGCGCGGGACATCAGGGCCCGGGCCAGATTCAGACGCACGCGCCAGCCACCGGAGAAGGTGGCGACGGCTCTCTGCTCGTCGCCCGGCGAAAAACCCAGACCGTGCAGCAGACAGGCGGCTCGGCTGGGCGCCGTATAAGCACCGTTCGCCTCCAGACGCGCGTGTAGCTCTGCTTGCCGGTGTCCGTCGTTGGCAGTGGCCGCTTCGTTCAACATGATCTGAATTTGGCGGAGTTCCGTATCCCCATCCATCACGTACTCGATGGCTGGCATCTCGAATGCGGCGGTCTCTTGCGCCACATGCGCGACCGACAGGTTGGACGGGTGTTGCAGATCACCGGCATCAGGCTGGAGCTCGTGCTGGAGCAGGGCAAGCAGGCTGGACTTGCCCGAGCCGTTTGCTCCGGTGATGCCCACCTTCCAGCCCGCATGCACAGTCAGGTCGACACCCTGGAGCAGCAGGCGGGTCCCGCGACGAAGAGAAAGGTTCTTCAGAGTCAGCATCGATGTGCAGTCTATCAGCGACCGAATGGCGCCACATCCTCCTTAATCCACCACCGGCAGCGTGGGCGGAGATCCGATGCCGCCCCGTGCTTGCCCTGAGCGCTTGTTCCGCAATACGCTACCCGCTCATCTGATCGGGGCGAGCCTCAAGGTTCCGGCGCCGCCTGCAAGTGGCGTCGGCGGAGTCGGCCACTGTAGCTTTGAAGAACACATGATCATCAGGCATGTAGAAAACGTGGCTCCATGCCCTTGCGGCTCGGGCGGTGCGTTTGGGGAATGTTGCAGTCCCTACCTGGCAGGCACGGCGGAGGCACCCACGGCAGAGCGCCTGATGCGCTCTCGCTATACCGCTTACGTGTTGGGGAACGCCGAATACCTTAGCCGTACCTGGCACCCTGCCACCCGCCCCGCCGATCTGGGGCTCGATGACGGCACCACCTGGCAGGGGCTCACGGTCATCAGCACCAGCGGCGGTGGCGAGGCCGATGAGCGGGGCATCGTCGAGTTCACGGCACGCTGTCGGGTGAAGGAGACTCCAGGAAACCTGCACGAGATCAGTGAATTCGTCCGCCGACAGGGTCGCTGGTTCTACCTGGACGGGGAAGCACCGAAGCGGATGCCGGTGAAATCAGGCAGCAAAATTGGCCGCAACGAGCCTTGTCCGTGCGGCAGTGGCAAGAAATACAAGCGCTGCTGCGGCGCGGATTGAACGAGCACGGCTTTGGTTACCACAGTCAGGTCGCTGGACTTGGCGGGGCACGAGAGGCGCCTACTCTTTTTTATCCGCATCCTTGAGCAAACTCTTGAGTGCCTCGAAAGGGCGGTGGGTGGCCGCTTCCGCATCGCCAGTCGGCACACTGCGGCCGTCGCTACCGGCGTGATCCACATGCCGGGCGTGCTCGTTCTCGTGGCAGTAGATACACAGCAGTTCCCAGTTGCTGCCGTCGGCTGGATTGTTGTCGTGATCGTGGTCCCGGTGGTGCACCGTGAGCTGCCGCAGGTTCTCGCGGGTGAACTCCCGACCACAACGCGTGCACACCCAGGGGTACAGGCGCAGGGCCCGCTCGCGGTAATCGTGCAGCCGCTGCTCCCGCGCGCGATGGGCTTCTGCCACGATTCTGTCCAGCTTGTCCGGGTCAGGCGCGCCGCCACGCGGTTTCTGTGGTCCTTGATATCGGGATGGCATGGCAACGCCCGGGTGCTTGGCTCCTCGTATCAGCGTAGTCGATTATCGCCAAATCGGAGCGTCGGAATGCTGGCTCACCGGGCTAGATAGCTGTTCGGAAATATCGGTCACAAACGGCGATACAGCTGGTGTGGGACCCGGCCGGGGCGTTGGCTCCGCTAAATCTCGCCAGGCCTTCCTGGCCTGGCGAGAAGCGGAGATGCCGAGCTTAAGCTCTCCCTGCG
>JASJBY010000168.1 GCA_030066245.1 Gammaproteobacteria bacterium | reverse complement strand
GTCTTTGGCATGGTGGGCCACTCCAATCTCGGGGTTGCGGACGCGGTCCGGGTGCAGGAGGAGGCTGGCAAGCTCAGCTTTTTCGGCATCCGGCACGAGGGCGCCGCGTCCTTCGCCTGCTCGGCTTACGGCAAGCTGACAGGGCGCCCCGCTGCCTGTCTGTCCATTGCGGGCCCAGGCGCCACGAATCTGCTCACCGGACTATGGGACGCCAACGTGGACCGGGCACCAGTCCTGGCACTGACAGGCCAGGTGGATACCCAGGTCCTGGGTCCTGGTGCATTTCAGGAAGTGGATCTGATGGCCGCCTTCGGCAAGGTTGCCCAATGGGCTCAACCCGCACTGCATACCAGCAAGCACGCTGAGCTCATGAACCTGGCCTGCAAGAGCGCCATCCTCAATCGCGGCGTCTCACATCTGGTCTTCCCAGACGAAGTCCCCAAGCTGGCAGCGGGCGATGGGGATAAGGCGGGTGAGCCCCAGGGGCGCATTACCGCGCAGACCATCGCGCCGCCGCCGCAGTCCGTGGAGGAAGCCGTCGCTCTCCTTGCCAAATCGAAGCGCCCGGTCATCATCGTGGGTCACGGCGCCCGCTTTCACATGCCTGGCGTCATCGAGCTGGCGGAGATGATGAACTGTCCGGTGATCACCACCTTCAAGGGCAAGGGGCTCATCTCGGACAAGCACCCGCTCGGTGGCGGCGTGCTGGGTCGTAGCGGTACCCCCATCGCCAGCTGGGTGATGAACGAATCGGACTGCCTGCTGGTGCTGGGGGCGAGCTTCAGCAATCACACCGGGATCACATCCAAGAAGCCCACCATCCAGGTGGACTTCGATGCCATGACATTGGGCAAATTCCATGCTGTCGACGTGCCGGTGTGGGGCGAGATCGGCGTCACTTGCGCGCTCTTGAAGGAACGTCTTCACGGCAAGCTCCAGACCACCGACCAGCGCCCCGACCTTAAGAAGCGCTGGGCCATCTGGCGTGAGGAGAAGCGGCGGCGCGCCGAGGACGACCGTGGCCAGGGGGTCAACTCCTCGGCAATTGCTGCTCAACAACAACGAGCTGGGCAAGATCAGCAAAGAGCAGCGGGCCGGTCACTGGGCTGTCTGGCAGACACATTTGCACAATCCGGACTTCGCCCAGTACGCCCAGCTCTGTGGTGGCTTGGGGTTGAGCGTGCGCTCGAAGCACCAGCTCAACGATGCGCTCGGCCAGGCGCTCGCGCACGACGGTCTCAGTCTGGTGGAAATCCACAGTGACGTGGAGTTGGTCTGAGTGAGGTTCGGAGACCAAGCTGGTTGCGCTCGCTGGACCGCCGCCCTTCGCCGCTAACGGTTTCCCCGCGAACCACAACCCGCGTATGTCGACCCGATTCATAGGCGCCAAGGTAGTGGGCCCATCAGCATCGTCGCTCGCGACCCGAGCTGGCTCGTCAAGCACGCCGTCGCGCGGGGTGTGTCGAGGGTGGTCACGGCCCATGGGGCTTTTCTGCTCGTCGAGTCCCCCGGCACTTTGGGAATCGGTGAATATAGAACGTGATTAAGTCTGCAGAGGAAATCGTGAGGACTTTAGCGATAGCCGCTTTGGCTTTCTTGCCATTGACAATCCATGCCCAGTGTCGCGATGCGGTCGTCATGGTGCACGGAAATACGGATAATCCCGATCGATTCACAGACCTCAAGAATGATTTGATCCAGAATCACGGCTATTCCGAGGGCGAGATATTCTTACCCAGCTGGGGCAGGAAGGAGCAAAATCTCGCTGGTCTGAATGACCATGATGGATCAAAGAGCGTTGTATACGTACCCGCCCTCGCTTTCTTCGATCGCGACGGGTGGTGGGGGAACGGATGGTTCTACGTGGACGACGAGGAAGCACCGGTTCGCCGTGCCATCGAGGATGCGCTGGCTGCCTCCTGTTCAGGAAAGATTGACATTGTGGCTCATTCCATGGGGAATACCCTCGCCGCCAAGCAAGTCATTGGCTTGGAAGTGGGCCATCTGGTTGAAGAGTTCGTTGGGGTGGCAGGGGCGTTCCGTGGTTTGAATTCTTGCTCTTCGGCCTTTGTCACCGGAATGTTCGCAGTCCCGACCTGTAGCGCACGGGCTGGTCTGGCACCGATTGACCGCTTTCGCAACAGCCTGCTCGAAAGCATTCAAGAAGGTAACTTCGGGCAGACCCGCTACGCTATCTACAGCAATAACGACGAGATTATCTGCGTCGATAGTATTGGTGAGCAACCCGCCAAGGCGGCGTGTCGCGTCGGCGATATGCATTCCAGTGTGATGGCCGGTGTCGACGACGAATACGTGTTTGATGAAATACCACCTGATCCTTCAAGCTTCTCAGTTCATTTCGGTTTACTCAGAGTGGCTCAATCAACGATTGTGAATCTTGTCGTTGACTGATATGCGAGGCTCGAATCCCGTGGGGTCGAATGGATCGTCAGGCAGAGAGGGGCTGATAGTGTCGAGGCGGTGCGGTGACATTCCGTGAGTCGATTCATTGACCGTGCCTGCAAGTTGAACCTGATACGGCTTGAGAGTTCGCTTAGCCACCGCAGGAAGCGGTTGCCGTGCGAGGATATTAACGGGACTCGCCGGCCACGCTTGCGACCGTCCGCATTGTCCTTCAGGACTGGCCTGTTCCGAGGTGACCTGTCGGCGCGTCGGCTCAGTCCCCGAAGGCACGCAGGCTGACCTGCCTTTGACGGGGGCCGTCCAGGTCAAATAGCAGCACCGACTGATAGCGGCCCAGCACCAGTTCGCCCTCGTGAACGGGAATCACTTCCGAGCTGCCCAGCAGCATGGCGGCGAGATGGGAATGGGCGTTCTGTGGTTCATCCGGCGGACAGTCCCGCAGGTGAATGTCATTGTGGAGATACTTGTCCCGCGGCGGAATCAGGCGCTTCAGAAATGCCTTCGTGTCTTCCACCAGGCGCCCTTCGTATTCGTTTATGGCCACAGCAGTCGTGGTGTGCTGGGAGGTGATGACGACGAATCCGCTGCGTATACCGGTCGTGTCAAGAAAGGAGCGGACCGCCGGCGTGACGTCATGCACTGAAATATCCGGTGCAGTATCCAGCCTCAGAATGTGGGTTTCGACCCGCATACCAACTATTTAACCCTATCTGACAGAGATCTCGCCACTGCTTAAAGGCCTTCGGCGGGGCGTGTTCGCAGTGGCTGGCCTTGCCCGGCTCTCATCCCGGTAAGATAATTCCGGCAATCGACCAGCGGAGCCGGGCGCTCGGACAGGGACGCGCACCAGAGAACGAACAGTTGGAGGACACCGATGCCCCTGGTTTACATGCAGGATATGCTAAACCACGCATACCGCAACGGTTATGCGGTGGGCGCATTCGACCTGGTCAGTCTTGATTTTCTGGAGGCGATTATCGCTGGTGCGGAAGCCTGTCAGGCATCTGTAATTCTCTGCCTTGCAGAGTCGCATTTCGAGTACTTCGACTTCGAGCTCACCCCGGCGGTGGCTGAGTTGACACAGGCTGAAGGGAGACAAATTGCAGGCGGCAGCGTTGGGTCGTCCGCCTGAACAAGGGGCGGATTCTGCGGGAGGGGAGCCTTACGAGGGGGTGCCTTCGGCCCTGTCAGGGAGAGATGTGCATTGGATTGACACCCATTGCCGTAACGGAGGCGGGAACATAATCGCAGGGCCTGAGCTTGACGTGACAGACATCTCCACGGCACCGTCAACGGTTCCGTCACACCGCGGCTGCCTCATCTCGGTGCAGGAGTAGCTACCCGATGACACGCACATATCGATCCATCATTGCCGTGACCCGAGTTCTCGTTCGGATTTTTTTTCGGCAAGTGGAGGTCACGGGCGAAGAAAACGTACCGGAAACAGGAGGCGGGATCGTGGTTGCAGCGCATCCCAACGGCCTGGTCGATCCCATTCTGATTCTCACCTATTTCCCGCGCCCGATTGTGTTCGGCGCACGCCACGGCCTGTTTCGCTGGCCACTGCTTGGCTGGATCATGCGACAGATCGGCACGGTGCCCCTTTACCGCGCCGTCGACACAAGCGGTGCCCAGGGCAAAAAAGCTCGCCGGGCGGGAAACAAGAAGGCCCTCGACGCGCTAGCCGGCGCTGTCGCGGGCGGCCGCTTCACGGCTTTGTTCCCGGAAGGCGTCAGCCATGACGAGCCCCGTCCTCAGGAGATCCGCACGGGCGCCGCGCGCCTGTTTTACAGCGCCATCGCCCAGACGCCAAAGGACGCGCCGCCGCCGGCTATCCTCCCCGTGGGGTTACATTACGATCAGAAGAATGTGTTTCGTTCCGACGCGGTGGTTGTGTTTCACCCGCCGCTCCCGCTTGATGCCAAACTCATGGCGCCGCCGTTGCCTGACGAGCCCGAGGAGGATCTCAAAGCCCGCTATGCCGGCCTCACCCGCGAGATCGAGCAGGCGTTGCACGAGGTTGTTTACGCGGTGGACAGCTGGGAGATTGACCGCTTGCTGCAGCGTACCAGCAAGCTCGTGCGCGCCGAACGCGCCCATCGCGCGGGCAGTGCGCTCTCAGAGGCTGCTATCGGTGAGCGTCTGCTGGGCTTTGCCCGCGTGTGGTCCGGGTTTCAGGAGCGGGCATCCACTCACCCGGAGGAAACGGACAGGCTCATGGAGCGCTTGGGAAAGTATGACCGCGACCTTCGCGCCTTACACCTGGAGGACCATGAGCTCGACGAGACCCTGCAATCCGACAAGCCGTGGCGTCCTTTCGTTCTGGTTCTGCATGCGCTGTTCGTTTATTTCCTGATGCCTCCGCTATTGTTGTTCGGCGTCGCCGTCAACGCGCTGACCGCCCTCGGGTTGATTGCCGTGACCAAGTACTCGGCCAAACTCAACAAGGATGAAGCCACCATCAAACTGCTGGTGGGGGCGGTCGCCTTTCCAATCACCTGGCTGGTGGCCGCCATACTGGCGGGTTGGGCAGCGACCAGCCTGCATGAGGCCTACCCCTTCATCCCGGAGGCCCCCATGGTGGCAGCAATTGCCACCTTCATCTTCGCCGCCGTGGGCGGCGTTCTCGCTGTTCGCTATCGCAGTTTGGCCCGCGAAACCCGGCGCGCGCTGCAGGTTCGCCTGACACGCGCCAAGCGTTCCGCGACCATCGAACGCCTGCGAGCAGAACGGTCAGCGATTTTCGAGGCCGTTATGGCACTTGCCAAAGACCTGCAGTTGCCGGGTTCCGTGGCGGCAGACGGCAGGATTGTGGCGTCAAACGATTAGCCCCGCCACCATACGCTGGCGGGGTACTATGGGACGTCTCGGCGTGCTACAGCACGCCAGCCGCCATCAGCTCCGACAGGACGAGTCTCTGGGACATTTTCTCTTTCAAGCCGCGGGGCTTGTCGAGTCCCATTCGCTTCAGGTAGGGCAAGGCGGCTTCGGGGATCTCGCCTGGCGTGTCGACAGCACCCATGATGGCTTTCAGGAGCCCGACTCTGGAAGCCGTGCGGGCTTTTAGAGCTTTCAGGGCCTTGCCGAGCACGATCTCTTCGGGAGTAAAATCCATGCCGAAAGGAAACGCCGGGAAAAGGCCGTCGTTTCGGAAGTCCGACAGGGCCGTCTCCATTCGCTCTGGCGTGTTCTCGCGAAACTGCGCCGGTATCTGGTAGTCCGGCGCTACCTTGCCGGCGCTCTTCGCCTGCTCCAGCAACTCGGGTTGGAACCGGGAGTCGGCGATGTTGAGCAAAGCGGCGACGACCTGCTCGTCCTGCTTGCCCCGCAGGTCGGCGATGCCGTACTCGGTCACCACGATGTCACGCAGGTGCCGGGGAATGGTTAGGTGACCATAATTCCAGACCAGATTGGAGGTCACGTTCCCTTTCTTGGAACGTGTGCTTCGTAACATGAGGACCGACCGCGCGCCCTCCAAAGCATGCGCCATGGCCACGAAGTTGTACTGGCCGCCAACACCGCTGACCACTTGACCCGATTCCACACCATCTGAGCAGGCTGCTCCGGTCAGGGTCACCATCATGGTCGTATTCATGAAGCGGGCGTGGCGGCGCTGGAGCGTGGCCAGCCGCTCGTGCCCATAGAGCTGATTGGCATAGGCAATCCCGGTCATACAGAACTTGCTGGCTTCGGACTCGTCCATGTTGCGCAGACTGTCGTACATTTCCTGAGGTCCCAAGAAAAAACCGCCGTGCATCACGACGCCGCCGGAGAGGCGATCTCCGAGGCAGGTCGTGTGGATCTGCTCAACGCTTCTTGGGTCGGTCAAGTCAGGGGCGATAAGGGTGCCGTCGTCGGCGCGGATGGCGCCGTCGACAAACTGCAGCGATGGCCTGAAGATGCCGTATTTCTGCAGCCACCGGAAATCCTTCTCACTGAGCGGGGACCCGAAGGCGCCGTGGGCTCTTAGCGCATCGAAGCTCTCGGGCGTTACTGCCTCAGTGATGACGCCCTCGTTGAGTAGCGCCTGGATGCTCTCATCGTCATAGACGGCCCGCTTCAGAATTCCGCGCTCGTAGAGCTGCCGAAACCCGTCGGCGAACATCTCGCTGGAGCCGTAGAGCCCGGCCGAGAAGGGATCCGTGCCTCCCACGGTGTCGATGATCTGGCCAAAACGCTCGTTAGCGCCCAACGCGTCCAGTCCCGCTCGGTAGCGCGCGTTGTCTTCGTGCCGGAGGCAGCAGCCGTAAGTGATCGCGTTACCCAGCGAGCCGATGCCGATTTGGAGGGTGCCGCCGTCGCGAATCAGGGCACTGGCATGCAGACCGATCAGATAATCCGTGACATCCGTGGACATGTTCGGTGGCCCGAACAGGGCGTGGTCGTACTTGCGGTCATCCACAACCATGTGAAAAGTGCCTGGCGCAACCTCCGCATCGTTGCGCATGAAAGGCATCTGCTCGTTTACCTGGCCGATGACTGCAACGGCGCGCCCTTGGTGTTCCTGCTCGCGCAACAGCGGGAACAAATCCAGGGAGTCGCTGTTGGAGCCCAGGCTGTAACTGGTTTCTCCCCCGACGTCACGCCTGGCGACGGTCTGGGCGAACACGTTCAGGCCCTGCAGCACCATGTCCCTGCCCACGTGGGTATAGTTGCTGCTCATGTAGTGCCGCTGTGCCCCCGGGTTGTTGAGAAATCCACCTGGCAGCATGTAGAACTCGAGCACCTTGACGTTCGGAGGAAGCTGGTTGCGAAGATACGCAGACACGTAGTCCAGGTCGGGATAGTCGCGGAACACCCGCTTCACGAAAGGTTCCAGGAACCGGCGCTCCATGTCGCTGCGTGCCTTGGGTTTCTCCACCGACAGCCCGGTCATGATGGTAAGCTGCAGGCTCGGATCTTCCGCAGCGCGGCGATAGAACTCATTCAGCAGGTGATTCGGCTTGCCGGCTCCAATCGGCGAGCCCAGGACGATTGCCTTGCCTACCTTCTGGATGACGGCGTCAACGCATGCCCTGACGTCCTGAAAAAGTGTCGGCTTGCTTTCGTTCATGGATCGGGCCTCGGGTCAGAATCAGGGTAGGGACAGCCCCGCCGGTGCCGGCGGGGTTCATTCCGCCGCTGGCGTCACAAGGTGAACGACAGCTTTTCCAGAACGTCCGGGTCGTGCGCAAGCAGGCTCAGGGAATCCCAGCTCTCCCACGACTCCACGATCCGGTCGCCCTCGAAGCGGAAGATGCTGATCCCCATGACGGCGACAGGGTCTTCGCTGGAACCGACCTCGGATGGGGCTTCGCCTTCTCCCAGCCAGGCCGTCCAGCGCGCCGCCACCCGGTCGCCCTCCATGAGCAGGTCCTCCACCGTGAAATGCACGTCGCCCAACACGCTGCGATAGGCTGCCTGGAACTCGGAATACCTTTCCACACCCTCCAGGGGCTTGGGGTAAGAGGCTACGTGGCAAGTAATCTGCGGCGCCATCAGCTCCGCCTGGAGGGCGGGATTCTCCCAGCTCTCCGTCAGCAGCCGTCGAACGCTATCTTTAGGGCTTTTTGGCATTTGTGATCTCCTCCCATCGTCTGTCTGGCGCGGGCTCTCCGGCGTGAGGCTCGGCCCATTGTACTCAGGGCCTGGAAAGATGCCACACTGCGTTGCCTCCTGACAGCTCGTGCAGCCCTCGGACAGTGGCGAAGTGCCACAACGTCGGGAAACTGGGCACCGGCAAGCGCCGGCCGGTACGGCCCCCACCGCGAATGCTTGACCGGTCACGGATGCGAGTGGCGGCAGGCTGCGGTGAACGAATGTTTCGTGTCCCGCGGTAGTCATCTGAATGACTTGATGCTGATCCGTTCGGGGAGAGCCTGTGTGGTTGTGGATGGCAGGCAGGTCCAGATCCTGAAGCCGGGCCGGTTCGTAGACGCCATCAGTTTCCTCACCGATGAGACCGCGCCGACCAACCTTGTCGCCCTCGAGCCGACTCGGTATGTGTGTAGGCCGAGATCAAGACTGAAGGGCTACCTGAGAAAGAACCCCGAGCTGCACGCGGCGATCCAGGCAGCACTCGGCACTGATCTCACAAGGCGACTTCAGGACATCGGGAGAGAGCAGTGACCGGGTAAAGCGGGAACTTCCGTTTGCAGGCTGGTCGCAAATGCGGGTTCGGGGCAGAATACTGGAGTCGGTGTACAGCCACATGGTTCGGAAGCCTAGCCCGGACTTCTCACCAGGATTCGGAATCTTGGGTCGCTCTGGCAAAGCAGATTGGCCGCTCGCCCGCAGAGGCATAGCTTTCGCTATGGTGAGGCGAAAGAGAGTAAAGGTCCGGTGGACCTTTACTGCGCCGAACGGGTTGCCCATGGATGGGCAACCCTGGACCATCCAGCGTAGCGGGAACGCGAAGCGCGGATGGAAGGGGGACCGGTCAAGATGCAAAGCCA
>JASJBY010000167.1 GCA_030066245.1 Gammaproteobacteria bacterium | reverse complement strand
GGGACGGCGTCGATGGCCGGACTCCCCGACACCAGGGCATGGGTTAAGGTCGGGCCGCCGTTATCGGCCAAGTTGGAGTCGACAATAGCGCTGAGCGGGACGCCCTCTGACGGCACGATGTCGGTCGCGCCAGGTGTGAAGCCCGCGACCCCCGCATCCCCGTCCGTGCCAAACAGGTTGTAGTTGTCGGCGGTAAAGTTAATGTCGTTACCCACATAAAGGCCCTCAGTCGCATCGATCTCCGAGACGCCGGTTGTGCCGTGGTTGGGGTTTCCGGAAGCCGTGTTGCCGGATACGAGGCTGCGGTTAAAAGCAACCGTCCCGTCGACGCCAGGGTAGGCTACGGCAGATACGCCGCCACCACTCCAGCCGGCCGTATTGCCCGAAATAGTGCTGTCGCTTATGCCGACGTAAGCCGAGTCTGTGGGACCGACATGGACTCTGACGCCGCCACCGTAGACACTGGCCTTATTGCCTGAGAGGGTGCTGTTGGTGATGTCGGCGAAAACCGAAGAATTGCCGCCGGAAATGAAGACGCCACCACCAGCATGACCGGCCGAATTGTCCGAGAAGGTGCTGTTCGTGATGGTGACTGAGCCAGATGCGAATACGGTGCCGCCACCAGAACCACGGGCCGAGTTGCCCGAGACAGTGCTTTTAGTGATGGTGAACGTACTGTTGAACGCGCGTACGCCGCCACCATCATAATAGGCCGAGTTGCCCGAGAGGGTGCTGTTCGTGATGTCTACCACACTGTCGTTCGCATAAACGCCGCCACCATTATTTCCCGAGTTGCCCGAGAGGGCGCTGCTAACAATGGCAACCGTACTGTGCGTCGCAGCGAGGCCGCCGCCCTGACCAGATTGTTCGTCAAAGATCGAGATGCCCCCAGTTACGGTCACGCCGTTGAGCGTGAGGTCGGCCGAGGAGACCGTCAGGATGCGAAACCAAGGCGCGGTGGGCTCGCGTCTGATGGTGGCGCCATTGCCTTCGATGCGGACCGTGCTCGTGATGACCGGCAGACCCGTCGGGCCAAAAACGTATGGGCCACGGAAGTCCGTGTACACGCTGTCGAGCGTATGCGTGCTGCCGGGCCTCAGCACCAGCGTGTCGGCGCCGCTCCCCGCCCGGCAGCCCCCCCTGGCCGTGTCCGCGTTGGCGGCCTCAATGGCGTCGATGAGCGTACAGAAGAACCCGTCGACGTCGATGGTGGCCGCCGAGACCGGCCCACTGGCCAGCGCCAACATCAGGGCCACGCCGGCCAAGCCGACCTGCCAGGTCGTGAGCAGGGACTCACCCCGATGTGGTTGGAACCTTGGTGTGACCATGGTTCGTATTCCCCCGGTGTGTTCCGTGTGAGCTGTTGAGATAACCTCCCGTCCTGGACGCCCTTGCTTGCCTGTGAATGGTCTCCGGCTCTGACTGGTCCGATAGCTTCTTATTTCTGCTTATCACTATCCGCACTCAGCCGGCATGACCCAAGTCATCAAACGTGCCAGTTGGCCGCGCAGGAATGGAAATCGGGTCTCGGCTAACGGTCGCGTTGACCACACAAATCGCGGGTAACCCGGTACTTACCCCCGAAAATGGCTGCCTGAAACCCTCGGAATGTAACAGGCGTCGACACCCACCACCCACTGGAGCGAAGCCGACCCGTGCCCGCCAGGACACTGATTATTCATCCAGCCTGAGGCGCCTGTGGGCCTGCTGGGCGGGCGAACGCGCTCAAGCGGTGGATAAGGTAAGGAATCAGGCCTCTGGCCGCCAGGAATGGCCTGAATCTTCAGTGCGTCTGTGTAGGCGGAAGCTCAAACTCGGGCGGCGGCGGTTGGTCCTGCTCGTACTCCGCGCTGAACTGCTGGAGCACGGCGCCGAACCCGTGCGTCACGTCAACCTCCGCTTTGGCGTGCCTGACCTGAAAAGCCGCCAGCACCTTAGCGGCGCCTCGCCAGTCTTCGCGCCACCAACGTTCACAGACTTGCGGCAGCGTTAACCCTTCAGCACGCGCATACCGCCGCAAGCCTTCCATGAACGCATGCCTCAGCTGCGGCGAGACATCGTGCAGACCTTTGCGGGAACCGGACACTTGGAAGTTAACTCGCTGGCACTGCGGGAATTACATGATTGGCCTTGCCAGTGCCGTATCGTCCAACAGCTCAGCTATGCGGCGGTCCGCTTCTTCGATGGTCATGCGCGGGAGCGGCTTATGCGCAATGTCAGCCGTGACGTGCTTTTCGCGAACCTGGAACTTGCTGAAAGCGCTCATGACGCCCACGAAGTCGCGATCAAGCTCCTCCGCTATCAACTGGGGCAGGGACTTTTTCCGTTGGCGTGCCAGCTCCTTCAGCCCAGCCAAAAACGCGCTCCGTAATTGGGGAGAAACGTCGGCGATACCTTTGCGATTCCCGGGCATGGTAAGCCATCACTCAAGCTGTCGTTGTACGTCGGTGAGTACCACACCAAGCGCCTGGCCCGCTGGCGCCTGGCGCGCCGAACAGGACCAGAAAACCTGCGGCGACGTTGTCACCGGCCTCAGCGTCCCTGCGCAGCATCCTCACGAGGTGGCGCAGCTCGGTCTCGCCGGGGTGGAAGTTCTTGGCGCCGTTGGGTCGGGACATAGCCACTCTCTGCAGAACTGGTTAAATAAACAGTATATTCAAAGAATCGACAATATCTATTGCTGAGAAAATACCGATAGGTGGTTGCTTGGGTGGGTGGCGCCGAGGAACGCGGCTATCGCCAACATAGGGCGCACGCGGGAGGCGGGCTCCGCTTCGGCGGGTTGCGGGTGTCGGGGTTCTTTACAGTTCTAATCCCTGGTCAGTGGCCGCGCTATGTATAAGCCCCTGAAAGTGTGATGTTCGTCACGATTGGCCTGGAAGTTGCCTTCTGAGAGTCGATACGGATTAACGGTCCGAAGGGAGTTGGAAATGAAAAGCAATCGGATTTGGAAGTGTCTACTCAGCGCATTCTTCTTGGCCCAGAGCGGCGCGGGGCTGGCTGTGCCGGTCAATTTCTCGGTAGAAGGCATCGTGGATTTTGCCTTCCTTCCTGGCTCTGGCAACGCCTTCAATCTTAACGTAGGCGACCCTATCTCCGTCACCGGCATGTTTGATGATGACGCCGTTGCGCCACTGGGCCTCAGCGAGGTGTCATTTGGCGCTGGTACGGGCAACATGATGGACCTCTTTCTCGGGGATATCACGCTGAACGAAACGAATGATGTGGACTACGTTGTTGGTTTCCCCTTCCTTTTATTCGAGGACGGCGTTTTTGCGGGGTTTGACTACGAGGCGGATATTGGCGCCAATGGCTCGCCCGTGGAGGTCGCTATCTTTGGCGAACTATTCATAGGCGTTGATGCCTCTTTTAACTTCGTCGATGGCTTTTTCGACCTCGATTCCTTCGAGACAACGCCAAAGACTGTCCCCGAACCCGCCACCCTCGCCCTCCTAACCATCGGGCTGGTTGGGGTGGGGTTTGCTGGGAGGCGGAAGCTGGTGGCCTCAGCAGACTGACTGCATCGCTGCGAGTGCCCACCTTCGGCGGGGCTTCCTCTGTGCAGTCACCGAGCAGTCGGTGGCAGGTGACAAATGGCCGAGAAACTGGCCGATTGCCGCGACGGCAATTCAACGGCTTAAGGAATGGGCATCTGTTGCTTGAGCAGATGGCGCGTCCTGATACCCCGAATTAAATCTGCTTTCGGGTATCCCTAACTCAGTGAACATGGCGTCTGGAAATTCTTGTTGTTCATCCGCCTTCGGGGTAGCCGCACCCTGCTCGCGAGGGCCTGCCGAGGCCCGGCCCGAGAGCCGCTGTTCCTATGTGCCTATCTGCGTACCCATTTCCAAACTCTTACGTATACCCCTTATTTCCTAACTCCATGGCATGTGGCCGACAGAGGTCCTCCTAGGACGTGCGTGCAGCGCTCCCATGGGGAATGGCGCCTGTGCGCTGCATCAAGACGAACGATAGCGCAACTCGAACGATACTAACAAGGGGTGCGCGAGCAAATAAAAAGGGGCACCGAAGTGCCCCCTGAATTATGCCCCGTCAGCAGTCACAGGGCGGCTGGTTGGATGCTTAGTCCACGCCTCGCCCGTAGTGATGTCTGACCCAGTCCTGGTAGCTGCCATCCATCACCGCCCGCCACCAGGCCTCGTTGGCCAGATACCAGTCGATGGTCTTGTCGATTCCCGTGTCGAACGATTCCCGGGGCCGGTAGCCGAGCTCTCCGCTGATCTTGCCGGCGTCGACCGCGTAGCGCCGGTCGTGGCCCGGCCGGTCCGACACGAAGGCGATGAGTTCATCGCTGGGCAGCCCGCGGGCGCCCGGCGCACCGGCAAAACGCTCGCCCAGGGTTGGGTTGCCGGCGAAGCGCTCGTCCATGAGCCGACAGAGCAGGCGCACGATGTCGAGATTGGTGCGCTCGCTGTTGCCGCCAATGTTGTAAGTGTCCCCTACCCGCCCCTTACGCAGGACGAGCTCTATGGCCCGGTTGTGGTCATCCACGTGCAGCCAGTCGCGGACGTTCAGCCCATCCCCGTAAACCGGCAACGGGCGTCCCTCCAGCACATTGATGAGCATCAGCGGAATGAGCTTCTCAGGAAACTGGTACGGGCCGTAGTTATTGGAGCAGTTGCTGGTGGTCACGGCCAGGCCGAAGGTATGGTGGTAAGCGCGCACCAGATGATCGGACGCGGCCTTGCTGGCGGAGTACGGGGAGTTGGGGGCGTAAGCCGTTGCCTCGCTGAAACCGGGATCTGCTGGGCCCAGCGAGCCATACACCTCGTCAGTTGACACGTGGTGAAAGCGATGACTGCCGGCCCCCGTCTCCTCCAGCCAGACCTGGCGAGCGGCCTTCAGTAGACTGTGGGTCCCCTGGATGTTGGTGCTGATGAAGGCATCCGGACCGGCGATGGATCGGTCCACATGGCTCTCGGCGGCAAAGTGAACTATTGTCCGCAGCTCGTGACGGCGGAGCAGCTCTTCAACCAGGCTCTGGTCGCGGATGTCGCCGTGGACGAAATGGAAATGCTCCCTCCCTTCCAGGTCAGCGAGACTGGAGCGGTTGCCTGCATAAGTGAGGGCGTCGAGAACCACGAGGCGGTTCTCAGGGTATCGACGACGCCAGAAGCGGACGAAGTTCGCGCCAATGAAGCCCGCTCCGCCCGTGACCAGCACGTTTCCCGGCTCGTATTCCGCCACGGTTACCCCCGCTTCTCCATTGACTCAGACGATGCTGCGCTCGCTTCCGCCCACTGCTCCACCACCACCCTGAGAGCGTCGGACCAGGGTCGACACCGGATACCAAGCCGGGTCTCTATCTTGCCGCAGTCCAGCACTGAATTGGCCGGACGCGCGGCAGGCGTTGGGTAATCCGCCGTCGTGATGGGTTCGACCGTCGCCGGTACGGCGAGCCCCTTTTCTCCGGCATACGCGAAGATGGTCCTGGCGAACTCGTACCAAGTGGTGCTCGGCGTGCCGCAGTAGTGGAAGGTTCCCCATTCAAGCCTTTCTTTCTTGAAATACCGCTGCGCTAGACCAAGCAGCACGTCGGCGACATCCACCGCCGCCGTGGGACAGCCCCGCTGGTCGTTTACAATCCGCAACGTATCCCGCTCCGCCCCGAGCCGCAGCATTGTCTTGACGAAGTTCTGTCCGTGCGCACCGAAGACCCAACTGACACGGACTACAACGTGCTTGCTCAACACCTCCCGGAGAACCACCTCACCTGCCCACTTGCTCTCCCCATAGACACCCAACGGCGACACCGGATCATCCTCGCGATAGGCTTCTGTCCGGTCACCGGTAAACACATAGTCCGTGGAGAGGTGAAACAGAGGCATCTCGCGTTCGCGGCAGGCCTCGGCCAAGTAACCAACGGCATCCCTGTTGACGGCGAAGGCCAGCTCCGGCTCCCGTTCAGCCCGGTCCACGGCGGTGTATGCAGCGGCATTGATTACCAGCTGCGGAGCCCACCGCACGAGACACGCGGCGACCGCGCCGGCATCGGCTATGTCCAACTCCTGCTGAGTCAGGGCGACCACGGGAAGGTCTTTGGCGCGGGCCCGATGCGCCAGCTCCCAGCCCACCTGTCCGTTCGCGCCGGTGATGAGGATACTCATCGATTATCGCCGCAGCGGGTCAGCGCCTTGCCAGACCATCGAGCCAATTTCCCGGGAAGTCACCATCTTTCCTTTTGCTTCTCTTTCGTGTGTAACTCCAACGGCCCTCACCGGGTGAAATAAACGAGGATAACGAGCCAAGCTGCAGTATAGACGACCTGCCATTGGGCGTCCCGAAAGCTAGTACTCCGCCACAGAATCGAACCATTGTTATCCGCGTCGCTGACGCCTAGAGTACACGCGCGACGACGCTAGCGGGTGTCTGTTTGACCAGATGTCGGGCTCCGCCGCGAACTTGGTTTAGTTCAATTCCATATATGCGGAACTCCGCATAAACGAGATCATGAGCTCTACAGGCCCATCACCATGGCCACGGGCGGCCGTCTGCGGGCAACGGGAATCTCACCGGCCCGTCATAGCATTCAGGGACGGACAAGCATGGCGAGACGGGCCAAGCGTCATGTGCCTTCCCCTTCGCCGAGAAAAATAACCCTACAGCGTAGCCCTGCAGGAAGTTTGTACTGGCTATTGGGAAGCTCCAGGCGAACGCCGAACGTGCCGCTGGGCGCATCGATCACTTGGTCCACGATGCTGACCCGAGCTTTGTAGACACCGCCGATAGGGTCTTCCGGCCGTACTTCCGCCCGCATGTCTCTCTTGACCGAACCGAACAGATGGATCGGCGCGATGGCCTCCACGTTCAGTGGGTCGACCTGCGCGATCTGCATTATAGGACGGTCCTGGACCGACTCGCCCGCGGTGATGAAAACATCCACCACCACCCCGTCAACAGGACTGCGGATAGTACGCAGGGCCAGGGACGCCTGTGCCCGCTTCAGCTCCAGTTTGGCGATTCTCCGCTCCTCCACCGCCTGCTCGAGCTCCATCTGTGCAAGAATAGACTCCGTCTCGGCCTCATCGACGTCCTGGTGGGAGATCGCCTTCTTTTCGAACAGTTCCCTGGTACGCTGGAGCCGGCGCCGGGCGTAGTCAGCCCGTGTGCGCCTGGCCCGGATGAGATGACGGGCCTCGGCTTTGGCCCGAGCCAGATCCACCGTCGCCATTTCAACAGTGGACTCCAGAGTCGCCAGGACTTGATCCCGCTTGACCCGGTCTCCCCGCTGGACATCAACCGTACTGACGATTCCACCGATGGTAATGCTCACGTCTGCAACCACGTGAGGCTCAATGAGGCACTCAATCCCTTGCGTCTGCAGGCCAGGCCTCGGAAGCTCCTGCGAGATGGGCGTTGCGCGCGCCGGTTCAAAGAACCCAGCGGCAAAGGCGGTCGAGTTCTGCGTCGGCAAGAAAACGCCAAGTCCTAACAGCGTACCCAGTACCAAGCGACATGTCATTGACACGTGCCTCATTCGAGCTGCCCCGAGAATGCCAGCACGTTGCCCAAGTACTCTTCCATCTTCAGCAGGTTACGCCGCAGCCGGGCGGCCTGTCGCTGCGCCGTGCGCTGCGCACGCGTTATGGCGAACGCGCCGATCGCTCGACCGAGGCGACCGAGCCCGAACCGCAGAGACCGGGCAGCGAGGTAACGCAGCGGTTGCGAACCATAGCGACTCATCAGCTCATCTTCAAGGGACAGGAATGCCTCGAAGCTGCCCGGGTCGCCCTGGCGACCGCTACGACCGAAGAGCTGGCGATCGATGCGACGAGAAGCGTGCCGCTCGCTGGCAATCACGTGGAGACCCCCTCGGTCCACCACCTCGGAGGGAAGCTTGATGTCCGTCCCCCGACCTGCCATGTTGGTGGCCACGGTGATCTGCCCCACCTGTCCAGCCTGGGCGATGATCTCCGCCTCGTGTTCATCCTGGCGCGCGTTAAGAACCCGGTGCGGCAGCCCGACCTGATCCAGCAGCGCAGCCAGTTGCTCCGACGCCGCCACGGATCGCGTTCCCACCAGCACCGGGCGGCCCTCCGCGTAAAGGGCCTCAAGCCGCTCGACAATGGCGGCCCATTTCTGCGCAGCCGTCGGGAAAAAGGCGTCAGGCATACCGACGCGCCGCACCGGTCGGTTAGACGGGATGCTGGCGACGTTCAGTCGATAAACCGACTGCAGTTCCCGGGCGACCTCCCGGGCGGTACCGGTCATGCCTGCGAGCGCCATGTAGCGGCGGAAGAAACGCTGATAGCTTATACGCCCCACGGGTTCCTGCTCACCCGTGATCTCGCAACCCTCCTTGACCTCGATAAGCTGGTGCAGGCCACCCTCCCAGGAGCGGTCGGCCATCAGCCGTCCGGTAAACTCGTCCACGATCTTGACCTTCCCGTCGTGGACCAGGTAGTGCTTGTCTCGGACATAGAAACGCAAGGCCCTGAGTGCCTGGGAGACAAGTTCCTCTCGGTGGCGAGTGTTGCGCCAGATTCCACCCAGCGCCTCCCCCAAACTTGTGAGCATGGCTTTTCCCTGCTCGGTCAACTCAAGTTCCCGGAGGCGGGAGTCGACGGTGAAGTCCACACCTTGCTCTAGCTCCGCCGCCAGATGCAAAGCCCTCTGGAAGATCTCATGCTTGTGCTCCGCATGGCCGGATTTGGAAATGATGAGCGGCGTTACAGCCTCGTCCACCAGCACGCTGTCCGCCTCGTCCACGATGCCGAA
>JASJBY010000166.1 GCA_030066245.1 Gammaproteobacteria bacterium | reverse complement strand
TCGATGAACACTTTCAGGTCGACCGCGGCCCGCGTCGTTTCGGCATCGGCCGACTTGGATGCCAGGGTGTTGGCCTCGCGGTTCAGCTCCTGCATCAGGAAGTCCAGGCGGCGGCCGATGGGCTTGTCGCTGGAAAGTACGCGCCGCACCTCGGTGATGTGGGCGTCGAGTCTGTCGAGCTCCTCCGCCGCGTCCACCTTCTGCGCGAAGATGACGATTTCCTGCTCCACCCGCTGCTCATCGAGATCCGCCCGCAGTTCGCCCAGTTTTTCCCGAATGCGTTCCCGGCTCGCATTCACAATCTGAGGCATGCGCTCGCGCACACCCGTCACGATAGGGCTCATGTCGTCGAGACGGCTGACCAGCAGGGCATGGATTTTCTTACCCTCCCGGCGGCGAGTCTCCACCAGACTATCCATCGACTCGTCGAAAAGCTCGAGTATTCCGCTGCCGACCAAGTCGGCGTCCAGGGGACTCGGGACGAGCACGCCGGGCCAGCGCATCACGTCCATGGAGTGGACCGGGGCCGGGTTGTAGAGGAACTGGTCGATTTCGCGGCTGGTCTTGGCCAGCTCCCGGGCAAGGTCGGTGTTCACGGAGAAAGGGGCCGTTTCGCCGACGGCGCTCTGGAAGCGCAGGTTGCACTCAACCTTCCCCCGTTTCACTCGCATACCGGCTCGCTCGCGCACCTGGGGCTCGAGGAAGCGCAGTTCTTCCGGCAGCCGTACAAACACTTCCAGGTAGCGATGGTTGACGGAGCGCAGCTCCCAGGTCGCGCCGCCCCAGTCCTTTTGCGCCTCACGCCGAGCGAAGGCGGTCATGCTGCGTGTCATGGCTGAGCTTCTCGATGGGTGATGGCGGCAATAGTAAACCGGTTTGGCAGACCGGTGCCATGGTGGGCCGCTCGGTTCATCATCAAAACCCGTGTCGGCGCGGATATAATGGCGCGTTTACGCATTCAAGGGGGTGGAGTATCCATGCGACCGAGTGGCCGAGCGCCCGATCAATTACGTTCCGTCAGACTTACCCGGGGTTACACCAAGCATGCCGAGGGATCCGTGCTGGTGGAATTCGGTCAGACGCGCGTGCTTTGCAATGCGACCGTGGAAGAATCGGTGCCCCGCTGGCTGAAGGGCCAGGGGCGGGGATGGGTGACGGCGGAGTACGGCATGTTGCCCCGCTCCACGGGCGAGCGCACGGCCCGTGAGGCTGCTCTTGGGCGCCAGGGCGGCCGCACCCAGGAAATCCAGCGGCTCATTGGCCGCTCCCTGCGGGCCGTGGTGGATCTGGCGGGGCTCAGGGAGCGACGCATCGTGGTGGATTGTGATGTGATCCAGGCCGACGGCGGGACGCGAACGGCTGCCATTACGGGAGCGTATGTCGCCTTGGTTGATGCCATCAGCCATCTCACCGAAACGGGGCGCCTGCGCAGCTCGCCCATCCACGGGATGGTGGCAGCCGTTTCGGTAGGTATTTACCAAGGCGTGCCGGTGCTGGACCTGGACTATGCCGAGGACTGTTCGGCGGAGACCGACATGAACGTGGTGATCAACGATGCGGGGGCGTTCGTGGAGCTGCAGGGCACGGCCGAGGGCCATGCCTTCCGCATGGACGAGCTGACGGCCATGCTCGACCTGGCCCAGTCGGGTGTTCGAAACATCATGGAGCAGCAGCGCGCAGCGCTGGAGGTCTGAGATGAGTCGGGTAGTCCTGGCAAGCAACAACAAGGGCAAGGTGCGCGAGTTCGGGGAAGTCCTCGCCGACTTTCACATGGAGATTGTTCCCCAGTCGGCGTTTGGCGTGCCGGAGGCGGAAGAGACGGGGCTCACGTTTGTGGAGAACGCCATTCTCAAGGCCCGCAACGCGGCTGCGCGAGCCGGCCTGCCGGCCATTGCCGATGACTCGGGCATCGAGGTGGATGCGCTCAGGGGTGCGCCGGGAATCCGCTCGGCTCGATTCGCCGGGCCGGGCGCCAGCGATCAGGCCAATCTGGACAAGCTTCTGGCCGAGCTCGACGGCGTGCCGGAGGAGCGGCGCGGTGGGCGATTTCAGTGTCTCGTCGTCTACCTGGAGCATGCCGAGGATCCGACGCCGATTATCTGCCAGGGTACCTGGGAAGGGCGCATAGTCCGCGAACCCCGCGGCGAGAACGGCTTCGGCTATGACCCGGTGTTCCTGGTGGCCGGACGCGACCTGACGGCGGCCGAGCTGTCTGCTGAGCAGAAGAATGCCATCAGTCATCGGGGACAGGCTCTGCGCAAGCTGGTGGTGGCGCTCAAGGCCGAGCCACGCTCGGCCCAGTGACGACCGACGCTCTCGGGCCGCTCGTCTTCACCGAGCCGCTGCCCCTGACCGTCTACGTGCACATGCCCTGGTGCGTGCGCAAATGCCCCTATTGTGATTTCAATTCCCACACCCTGCGCTCCGAGCTGCCCCAGGCGGCATACGTGGATGCGCTGCTTCGGGACTTGGAGGGGGAGCTTCCGCTGGTCTGGGGGCGCCGGCCCATTGCCGTTTTCATCGGCGGGGGAACGCCCAGCCTGCTTGCCGCAGAGAGCATCGACCGGCTCCTGGCGGGCCTGCGCGCAAGGCTGCCCATGGGGCCCGAGGCCGAGATAACCCTGGAGGCGAATCCGGGCGCGGCGGACGCGGGGCGTTTCCACGAGTATCGGGACGCCGGCGTCAACCGGCTGTCCATTGGCGTGCAGAGCTTTGATGATACCGCCCTCAAGGCTATCGGGCGGATTCACGACGGGGCGGCGGCCCGCGGTGCCGCCGAGGCGGCCCACGCTGCGGGCTTCACCGACTTCAACGTGGACCTGATGTACGGCCTACCGGGACAGACGGCGGCGGCCGCGAAGCGCGACGTGGAGCAGGCCATCGGCCTGGCGCCCAGCCACGTCTCCCACTACCAGCTTACCCTGGAGCCGAACACCGCTTTCTCCAGTCAGCCGCCGTCCTTGCCGGGCGAGGACGTGCTCGCCGACACCGAAGCCCGGTGCCGGGAGCGGCTGGCGGCTGGCGGCTTTCGGCGATATGAGGTTTCTGCTTACGCGCAGAACGGCCAGGAATGCGCCCACAATCGCAACTACTGGGAGTTCGGCGATTACCTGGGCATCGGCGCGGGGGCGCACGGCAAGCTCACCGATGCGGCGCGCGGGCGTATCGTGCGCCGCTCGAAACGACGAAGCCCCGCAGCCTACCTGGAGACGGCGACTTTTCTCGACCGGGAGCGGGTGTTGGCCTCGCAACGGGAACTCATTCTCGAGTTCATGCTGAACGCCCTGCGCTTGGTGGACGGATTTCCGCCTGGCCTGTTTCAGGCTCGCACCGGTCTCCGGCGGGAACAGCTGGAGGCAGCCCTGCGCGGGGCGAAGGCCCGCGGTCTGGTGGAGTGCAGCCCGGGCCGTATTCGCCCGAGCCGGCTCGGTCTGCGCTTCCTGAACGACCTGCTGGGCCTGTTTCTCGAGGATGAGAGCGCGGGAACGGCCACAGGCTGACTTTGCTCACGCGCCAGACGTGCCGGGATGCTCGTCTGCCGGGAAAGACTAGGCATTCCCCGCCGGCCAGCGGTGTTCCCGACTGCTGGCTGCCACTGGCAGAATCAGGCTGCCGCCGTCACGAATCGCGCGGCACGCTTGACGAGCCCTCGTCCTCCCGGCTCACACTGCGCTTTTCCAGCGCCGGAGTCTCGGGCGGAGCCCGCTTGCCGCCTCCGAAGAAACGAGCGATGCGGGAGGCCACCGCCTTGATGCCCCGCCAGAGCTTGGGCAGCAGCCAGGCGACCAGCAGGATGAACACCACCAGTCCCGCCAGGAAGACCCAGGGGTAATTCAGCGCGACCCAGAGCCCGCCTATGACCGTGAGGTCCTCGGCTATGGAGGCCGTCCAGTTGGTGAAGGGCTCCGGAGAGGTGTTGATGAGCACGCGGCTGCCGGCCTTGGTGGCATGGGTGGAGGCGGCCAGGCCGGCGCCGATCAGCACCGCGGCAATCTCCGCTGCAGGACCCACATCGGCAACGGCTCCGGCGGCCAGGGCGGCACCCGCGGGGATCCGGATGAAGCTGTGAATCGCGTCCCAGCCAGTGTCCAGACCTGGCGTCTTGTCTGCAAAGAATTCCACGCAGTACATGAACCCGGCCGCGACCAGCACCAGCGGGTCCGTGAGCACCTGGAGCTCGGGCGGCAGGTCGATGTGGCCGGTGGCACCCATGTAGCCCAGCATGAAGACGGCGGCATAGAGGTTGATGCCGCTAGCCCAGGCGGCGCCCATGGCCAGGGTAACGGAGTGAAGCGTGTCCACGGGGAATGTCCTCGGTTGACGGCGCCAGGGCTGACGCCACGGAGACGATGCAATGGAGGCGCTATGGTAACACACCCCGAAATCCGGACCCTGCGGTGATGACATGAGCCGCTGCCTGCCCGCCCATGTGGCCCGAGGCGGATGGCGGTCGCTCAGAAAGGCTGCCAGGGTAGGAATACGCGCAAGTGATACAAGAGCAGATAGTAGTAGGCCAGAAACGCCACGAAGAGGGACACTATCGCGAGAGGATGGGTCCGCAGACGCCACAGCAGCCATACGCCGAGGACCACCAGGGCGAACTTCACGGCAACGAACAGGAGCGGGTCCTGATTCAGCAGGGGAGCCAGCAGCAGGTTTGCCTCCCGGGCTCGGCCGGAGTTCACCCACTGCAGGGTCAAAACCGCGTCCAGGGCGTTCAACACCAGGACCGCCGCGATAATCCAGCGCAGCCATCGAAAATGCTCGGCACTTCCCATCCGGGAAGACTTCACGACGGCCACCTTCTGGTTGAGACTTGTGCCATGTATCGGTGGGCGTTGCCCGGGTATCCGAACGCCAGCAGCATACAGGCCAGTACGCCGTCAAAACCACCCGGGCAGAGTACGAGATAACTGGTCCGAAATACGCTACGTGCTGACCCGGCCGGGCCCCACACCAGCTGTATCGCCGTTTGTGATCGATTTTTCTGAACAGCTACCTAGCTTGGCAATCGACCAACAACGGTTTGAGCTTTAGCGGGGAACGCCGCGGTTGCCGGAATGCCCGGCTGTTACCAATGGGCGGGCAATTTCTTGTGGATGGTGATGCGTTTGCCTTCCACCGAGATGTAGCCCCCCGCTTTCAGGTCCTTGAAAATCCGGCTGACCATCTCACGCGACGAGCCCACGAGGCTGGCCAGTTCCTGCTGAGTCAGGCGATCGGTCGTAAGCTTGCCGTCCTTCTCCTTAGCATTCTCGACGAGCGCGGCGGTAAGCCTGCCATAGACGTCCCGCAGGGCCAGGTTGCTCACGTTATCCGTGAGGGCGCGCACCCTGTCCACGAGCGCGCGGATGAGATTCAGCGCGAGATTGGGATGGGCTGCCAGGCATTCCATAAAGGCCTTCTTGGTGATGACCAGGAATCTCGAATCCTCCACTGTCATCACCGACGCTGTGCGACGGGTGTCGCCCAGCAGAGCCAGCTCGCCGAAGTGCTGCCCCGATTCCTGGGTGTTGAGCACGATCTCCTTGCCCGCGTCGTCGGCGACATAGACCTTCACCTTTCCGGAGACGATGACGTAGAGAGAAGTGGTTTCGTCTCCTTTCTCGATGAGGACGGTGTTTCTTCGATAGCTCTTGGGGACGGCGTGACGCTCGATGGTGCTCAAGTCTTCATCCGAGAGGCCGGAGAAAAGCGAGATGTTGCCGAGCATGGGCTCAGCCCTCCGTGGGTTCCATGAGTTCCTGCCTCCGAGGTATACAACACCTTCGGAACGAATTGAAGGCATCCGTGTGAGGCCCCGGGCCAGGACGCGGCAGTCAGAGGGGATAAACGGGCTATTGCTCGGCGCCGTGACGCGTGAGCAGCTCCGCCATTTCGTCGTGTCCCCGGAGCCTCGCTACCTGCAACGGGGTGTTGTTCTTGTCGGTGACCGCGTTGAGGTCGGCGCCATGCCGAATGAGGTTTTCTGCCACCACACTGTGGCCACCCATGGCTGCGCAATGTAGCGGTGTGACCCCATCATTGTCACGGACATTGATATCGGCGCCTTTCTCGACCAGCAGGGACACCACGGAACGGCGCGCCTTCAGGGTGGCATCGTGCAGCGGCGTGACACCCCGATCGCTCCTGGCATTCAAGTCGGCGCCGTTTTCAATCAGCAGTTCGGCGACCGTTCGATAGCCCATGCCGGACGCCAGGTGCAGCGGCGTCACGCCGTTCTTGGATACCGCATTGACCTGAGCCCCCCGCGCCAGCAGCAGCGCCGCCACGCCTTCGCGGCCCTTGACGCTCGCCAGGTGCAATGGGGTGCCGCCGCTGCTGTCCTGAACCTGAATCTCGGCACCGTTGTTCAGCAGCAGTTTCGCCAGCTCCGCATCGCCGTTGAATGCGGCCCAGTGCAGCGCTGTGACGCCGTTTTCATCGGAGCCGTTGACGTCGCTGCCAGAGCGCAGGAGCTGACTGACTTTAGGCGCGTCGCCATACATGGCCGCTTCCTGAAGGGGACCGGCCTCGGATGTCGGGCAGCCAAGCCAGCCCGCCGACAGCAGGATTAAGATGGCGACCTGTTTACGCGCCACCTTCAAGTCCGAGAGTACTTGTGTGTGCCGTCACCGTTCATGCGCATACGAGAGCCGGTGAGATGGTTCAGTCGTCGCGCCCGGCGTCGTAGGTCTTGTACAGATCCGCGATGTTCAGGGCGATATACTCCCACAGCAGGTAGCTCCGGACCTTCTCCATACGGTCGGCCGTGTCCGGCCAGCGATCGAGCACCTGTTGGGCGGACATGCCGAACACCAGGCCGATGTTGGTTTTACTGTAGGCGAAGAATTCCTTGAGATCGGTCGTCGTCTGCAATCCTTCGATGGTTTTTGCATCGTCGATGCACGCGGTGAGCCGGTCAAGATCACTCATGTCCACCCTCCCTCAAGGGACTACATGGGCATTGCCCGTTGACTAATGATCAGTCGCCGGTGGGACTCGTGCAAGGCCGGGTTCCCCCGCCCGCGCCGCGGCCGGGGCGGGTACTCGGGTCAGCAGGATAAGTGAGCTGCGGTGCCGCGGTTCTCAGCTTGGATTGGCAGCGAGGAAATCCTCGAGTGCTTTTCTGCCGTTGCCAAGGAACTCGACCACCTCCAGGCCTACGTAAGAGCGGTCTTCGCCGAGCCCGTTCGACCAGACTACCCGGCAGCGGGCTTCGATGGGAAATCGTGATACCTCCGGAGGCAGCCGGAACATCACGTCCACGGTACGCGATGAGCGGGTCTCGCTGGCCCAGCGCACCTGAAGCTCCACTCTGCGCTCGAGACGCAGCCCGAGGCCGCCGTGCGACAAGTTCAGAAGCTCACCGCAATAGGTTTCATGGTCGTTCTGGCGCCCGAGAATCTCCACGGTGAGGCTGGTGGGCCGTCGGTCCTGTCCTCTCCGGTCATCGTCTTGACGTGCCTCGGTGGCAGCATTAGAGCTCATCCGGGTCTCCCATGTCAGGGGCATGCTCCGTAGCCACTGTAGCGGCAGGCGTGGCGGGAGATTGAAAAAACCGCGGATGTGCTGAACAGGGCGGCTGCTGTTAGCGCCGGCCGCCGGCTCCAGGGTGTTCCCTATCCGGGTGAACCGCAGCGCGAGTGAGTGCAACCCGAACTGGCCGCGGTGGGACGCACGCGGCGGTGGGGGAGAGCAGCCCGGAAGTCGGCAGGGGCGAAAGTGGCTGGGGACCGAGGATTCGAACCTCGACTTACGGAGTCAGAGTCCGCTGTCCTGCCATTAGACGAGTCCCCAGGGGTGTGCAGCTAAAGATTAAAGATTCTGGCACCGCTCCGCAACGTTCCCGGGTGGGGGACACGCATGCCGGGAAGCGCCTGGGTTGTCAGCGCTTAGAGTACTGGGGTGCTTTGCGCGCCTTGTGCAGGCCGACCTTCTTGCGTTCGACGGTGCGGGCGTCTCGAGTTGCGAAGCCGGCTTGGCGCAGGGGGTGGCGCAGGGACTCGTCGTGGCGTATCAGAGCGCGCGTTATGGCATGCCGTATGGCACCTGCCTGGCCGCTGTTTCCGCCGCCGCTGACGAAGACTCGGATATCGAAGCGCTCGGTCATCTGGGCGGTTTCCAGCGGTTGGCGCACGATCATCCGCCCCGTCTCGCGACCGAAGTACTCGTCTAGCGGGCGGTTGTTGACCGTTATGTTACCGTTACCGGCTTTCAGATAGACGCGGGCGGTGGAAGACTTGCGTCGGCCGGTGCTGTAGGTTACGTCTGGCATGCTCCCGATCCGTCTCGTGGTTGGGTGTTAAATCTTCAGCGGTTTGGGCTGCTGCGCCGCGTGCAGGTGCTCGGGGCCGGCATACACCTTCAGCTTGCGATACATGGAACGCCCCAGAGGCCCCTTCGGCAGCATACCCTTCACCGCGGTCTCGATGACCCGCTCGGGCGCTTTACTCACCAGCTTGTCGAAGGTCTCCGATTTGAGGCCACCCGGGTAGCCGGTGTGGCGCTGGTACATCTTGTTATTGGCCTTGCGGCCGGTGACATGGACCTTCTCGGCGTTGATCACGACGATGTAGTCGCCGGTGTCCACGTGCGGGGTGTACTCGGGCTTGTGCTTGCCCCTGAGCCGCAGGGCGATCTCGCTGGCCAGTCGACCCAGCACTTTATCTGTCGCGTCCACGACGAACCAGCCGCGTTCGACGCTTTCGGGTTTTGCGCTAAACGTCTTCATCCAAATCCCCTAATGCAGAAAGGTCGCGATGCAGCCCGCCGACAAAGACCGCGAAGGATAACGGCCGCTTGCATGCCTGTCAACGCGCTGTTTCCGTT
>JASJBY010000165.1 GCA_030066245.1 Gammaproteobacteria bacterium | reverse complement strand
GTGATCAGGCCCACCGGCCCGCTACCCGTGTCAATACCCTCATACAGCTGCTGGGCCGTGCGCATGGTGCGCTGCGCCGAGAAGCCGAGCTTGCGCGCGGCTTCCTGCTGCAGCGTGGAGGTGGTGAACGGTGCTGCCGGGTTGCGCCGGCGCTGCTTCTTCTCCAGCGCGGAGACCACCAGACGACCGCCCGCGGCCTGCAGAAGCCGGTCTCGGATCTGCCCGGCCCGGGCTCCGTCCTCGACGCTGAACTGAGTCAGCTTCTCGCCCTGGAAATGGGTGAGCTTTGCGGTGAACGGCGCTCCTTCGGCGGCGGCATCCGCTTCGATGCTCCAGTACTCGCGTGCCTTGAAGGCCTCGATCTCAGCCTCACGCTCCGCGATTAAGCGCAACGCCGGGCTCTGCACGCGCCCGGCGGAGAGGCCGCGGCGGATTTTCTTCCAAAGCAAGGGCGATAGATTGAATCCAACCAGATAATCCAGGGCCCGCCGCGCCTGCTGGGCATTGACGAGATCCGTGGACAGCTCTCGAGGGTGGCTCACCGCGTCGTTAACCGCTTGCTTCGTAATCTCATGGAAAACCACCCGATGCACGGCCTTCCCGTCCAGTGCCTTCTTGTCCTGAAGGATTTCGAACAGATGCCAGGAAATGGCCTCGCCTTCCCGGTCCGGGTCCGTGGCCAGGTAGAGCGAGTCGGCTTTTCGCATGGTCTTGGTGATAATGTCCACGTACTTCTTGTTTTTTTCGATGACCTGGTAGCGCATTGCGAAATCGTGCTCCGGATCGACAGCACCCTCCTTCGGGAGCAGATCCCGCACGTGCCCGTAGGAGGCCAGAACCTCGTACTCCGAACCCAGATACTTCTTGATGGTCTTCGCTTTAGCCGGTGATTCGACTACGACCAAGTGCTTAGCCATGTGCAGATTCTTCAAGTAGTGGTCAATCGATTTCCTGCCGAAACGAGCCCCAGGACAGTCCCCATGATCGGCAACGAAAGACTTCTTGCCGTGACGCACGCGCAGGCGTCGACAAGCATTGCAAACATGGAGACAGTCACCGGAGGAGGGGTCCGGTAAACCCTCGAACAAGAACTAGTGTAGGCGACTCTCGCCGTGGTCGAAAACCAGGTCTTCCATGAGGCTGAACGCGGCTTCCTTACCGGGCTGGTTGAACAGAACCATCTGGACAACCCACTTCACCTGGTCCAGGTCGATGTCCTCGTCCCCCAGCGCCATCAGGCGGTCAATGACCAGTTCGCGATTCATGGGGTCCAGCACGCCCGCCTGCTCGAGAAACAGAAGGAAACCTCGGCATTCGCGGCTCAGCCTGTCCTGTTCCTGCAATGCAAACAGGCGCACGGACGGCGTGCCAGCCATGGTATCCGAAAATGCATGCTGCTCCGGCGCAGCCAGGCCTTCGAGCCATAGAAACGCCCGGTTGATTACCGCCTCCGGAAAGCCCGCCTGTGAGAGCTCGTGCTTGACCGTCTCCTGGTCCGGGCCGAGGACAACCTCGTCTTCGAAGTAGTTCTCGAAGAGGTACATCAGGACGTCCAGCAAGTTCTCGTTCATTTCAGCTCCCCCTGGAGACCTGGGTGTACAGCCCGCCGGCGAGGGACGATACACAACCGCGCAGTTCGAGCATCAACAGCATGGAGGAAACGGCCTCTGCCGTCAATCCGCTGCGCTCCACCAAGGTATCCACGGACACCGGGTCATACCCCATGCAGCCGAGCAGTCGCTGGTAGTCGGCGTCCAGTCCTGCTGGCCCCGCCGGCGCCTCGGGCAGCGTGTCCGCCGTCCCCGGCGACGCCTGGAGTGCCCCGGCCAGCGCAGGCAGCTCCTCCAGGATGTCCTGGGCCCGCTCCACCAGCTTTGCGCCCTGCCGGATCAGGCTGTGACAGCCGCGGGCGGTTGGGTTGTGGATGGATCCCGGGACCGCGAATACCTCGCGGCCAGCCTCGCCCGCCAGCCGCGCAGTGATCAGCGAGCCGCTGTTCTGTGCAGCTTCGACCACAAGCGTGCCGACGCTGAGGCCCGCAATGATGCGGTTTCTTTGCGGAAAGTTACCGGCCCTGGGTGGCGTCCCCAACGGATACTCCGAGACGACGGCGCCCCGCTCGACGATCTGCTCAGCCAGCTTCCGGTGGCGGGCGGGGTAGACCAAGTCAAGCCCAGTGCCCACTACGGCGAGCGTCGAGCCCCCGCCCCGCAGCGCGCCTCGATGGCTGGCCCCATCGATGCCCTGCGCGAGGCCACTGGTGATGGTCAGCCCGGTATCCGCCAGATGCTCCGCGAAGTCGAAGGCGGTCTGAACGCCCCCCGGCGTCGGGTGCCGACTGCCCACCATGGCGAGCTGACAGGCGCCGAGCACGGCGGGGTCGCCGTGCACAAACAGCACCAGCGGGGGATCAGAGGTCTCCCGGAGCAGCCTGGGGAAACGTGGATCGGCAAGTGTAATCAGATGATGCTCCCGCCCCTCCAGCCAGCCGAGCTCCGGCTCGATAGCCGCCCACTCGGATGACCGCAGATAAGCGATAGCATCCGCGGCGATGCCCAGAGCCGGCGCGCCTTCACACACCGCGGCGACAAGGTCGGACGGCTCGGGAAAACGCTCCAGCAGCCGCCTGACGTCTCGCGCACTCAGCCCTGGGGCGCGCTGAAGCGCCAGCCATAAAGCCGCTTCCTGCATGCGCCGGCAGCCCCCCCAGCCGCCGCCCCGCTCAGGGCTGGACGACGGTATCGTAGAGATGCATGGCTCGGGTGGCCTCCATGACCAAGGCGTAGCTCACCCGCTCGAACGGCCGGAACACCATGACGATACCGGCTCGCTCAGCGGGCAGCTCCACCAGCTCGCCGCGGAAGCCGCGTATGCCCTTCGGGACGTAGCCCGGGGAATACTTTCTCTCGCTCGCGAAGAAGTCAATCTCGGGGCCCTGCACCTGGGGGAAATCCGAGCTGCCTCCGAACTCGGGCTGATCGTCGACGACGACACGGGGCTCGCGCCGCTTGGCGCGTTTCGCCCGATACTTCACGTCGTCACGCACCATCACGCCGCTCTGGTAGACGGCCAGAACATGGCCAGCCTCGATGCCGTCCCGGGTCCCCAGATTGAGCACGACGACCTGGTTCTGGCCAATCTGCGTCACCCCGTCGATCACGGCAATAATGTGTCCGCGGCGGTCCCTGTCATAGGCTCTGGGCATGAAGTTGGCGGAGAGCAGCTCATCCCGCGCAGGCAAAAGCCGGTCGCCGGCGAGCACCTCGCGGTCGGCACGGGTAAGGTAGAGCGTTGACGGATCGCCGACCCGTTCCACGACTGCATCACCCACATATAACGCCTCGTAGCCCAGCAGCTGACCGAGACCCGTATACATGCCGTTGCGATAATTCCCCGGATTTCGGTACGGCTGCCCTTTGCGGTACACGCCGTAGCGTCCGGCACCTCCCGATTTCAGCCCCCTGGCATAAGCGTTCTGGTAGTTGCCGCCCATCAGGTGCTCCTTACCCAGAGAGACGATATAGGGCGCTCTATCCAGCTCGGACTCATCCACTACCAGCGAAGGATTCAGGAATTGGGCGATTGCGTCCAGGGGAATCGTCGGAATGGCGGACTCCCTGTCTACCACCCGCACTTGGGGTCCGAAGCGCTCTTTGCTCCGCCCTGCACGGCTGGGCCCGGGCCCTTCCCGCCGCCTTTCCATCTGTGCGCGGGTCGGTGCGCCGCCGCGCTGAACGCGAATCACGGGTTTACCACCTGAGTAGACCAACGATACGATATCGCCCGGGTAGATAAGGTGCGGATTGTCGATCTGGGGGTTGCGCTCCCAGATGTCGGGCCAGCGCCAGGGGTCTTGCAGGAAGCGACTTGCGATGTCCCATAGCGTATCGCCTTTCTGCACCACATACTGCTCAGGGTGACCGGGTGCCAGCTCCGGGCTGTCGCCCTGGACCGGCAGCACAAATGCGAGCAGAAGGATGGTCCCTAGGAATTTCTTCATGTCCATGTGCAACCTTCAGCGAATATTCAGCGAGTTTAGTCCAAAAACCCACCCGGCTCTACTTGCTTTACAATGGCACTGAGAGCGGAACTTCAAGCATATTCTGAAGTCCATTTTCAGAGAAACGACCGGCAGCTATACAGTATGGCGATTCTGGACATCCTTCATTTCCCGGACCCGCGACTCCGCCGCGAGGCCAAGCCAGTCAAAAAAGTTGACACAGCAATACATCGGCTGGTCGACGATATGTTTGAGACCATGTACGAAGCTCCCGGCATCGGGCTCGCTGCGCCCCAGGTCAATGTTGCAAAACGCATCATCGTTATCGATGTGTCGGAGGGGCGCGACAGCCCGCTCTGTCTCATCAACCCGGAGATCGTGGAGAAACGCGGTGATGAAGAAATGGAAGAAGGGTGTCTCTCCGTCCCCGGCGTCTACGAGACCGTGCGCCGCGCCGATTGGATCCGGGTCAGGGCACTGGATCGGAACGGCGAGCCCTTCGAGCTGAAGACTGACGGACTGCTTGCCGTATGCGTTCAGCACGAGCTGGACCATCTGGAAGGCAAGCTTTTTGTCGACTACCTGTCTTCCCTGAAGCGCCAGCGCATACGCAAAAAGCTGGAGAAGGCCCGGCGTCAGCAGGAGCCGGCGGGCCCACGTCCGAGCGCGGAGCACCCGGCCCTCTGAGACGCCATCGGTTGGTTCACCGCTGGTCGTCGTGGCATGGCGCCGTCCACGGTCCGCCCTACCGACAGCGCACTGATACGTCCACCACTGGTTGCTACCCGAAGTCATGAATCTCGTTTTTGCGGGCACACCCGACTTCGCCGTCTTACATCTGCGGGCCCTGCTGGACGCCGGCCTGCCGGTGCGTGCCGTCTATACCCAGCCCGATCGGCCCGCGGGTCGCGGTCGCAGACTCCGCCCGAGCCCGGTCAAAGAGCTTGCGCTGGCTCACGGCATCGCCGTTCACCATCCTGAGACGCTGCGCGATGCCGCCGCACAGACCGTCTTGAGCGAGCTGCAGCCGGACCTCATGGTCGTGGTGGCCTATGGACTTCTGCTGCCTGCGCCGGTACTGACTACGCCACGCTTCGGTTGCATCAACGTCCACGCATCCTTGCTCCCCCGTTGGCGGGGGGCCTCTCCGATACAGCGGGCAATCTGGGCCGGCGACACCGAGACCGGGATCTCGATTATGCAGATGGACGAGGGGCTCGATACCGGGCCCGTGCTCCGTGTCGCCCGCTGCTCCATCGAGCCGGGAGACACGGCCGGACGGCTGCATGACCGACTCGCTGCTCTCGGCGCGCGAACCCTGATTGAGACCCTGGAAGACTTGGATGGTCTCCGACTCAGGGCGGCCGTTCAGGAGGACAGCGCCGCCACTTACGCGCCAAAGGTGGACAAGGCGGAAGCCCGCCTGGACTGGTCGCGCCCGGCCGCCGAGCTGGAGCGTTGGGTGCGCGCGTTCAACCCCTGGCCTGTCGCCTGGACCCGATGTGGCACCGTGCAATGGCGAGTGTGGGAAGCCGAGGCATGCGCCGCCGGCCCAGCGGGCGCTCCCGGCAGCGTAGTCGCCGCGAGCCCGGCAGGTATCGATGTTTGCGCAGCCGAGGGTTTGCTGCGCATTCGACGGCTGCAGCTTTCCGGGGCGCGACCGGTGAGCGCGAGTGACTACTTGAATGGCCACCGCTCTCCCGTCGGCGAGACGCTTCTTGACTGACTGCCGTCGGTTTGCGTCCTGGCCCGCGACGCGGACACCGTCGCCACGCCAACACGGAAGTCCATGAAAAGGGCGCACAATCCGCGGGTGACGGCAGTCCGCGTTCTGCGCAGGGTCATGGTCGATGGGCAGACCCTCAAGCTGGCTACCCGAGCGAGCGACCTCGATTTTATGGACGCACGCGATGCCGCGTTCACAAAGGAGTTGTGTTTCGGCGTCCTCCGCCAGCTGCCGCGTCTCGAGGCCGTGCTGGAACGGCTGCTCGACAGGCCACTGCGGACACGGGACCAGGACCTCCACATCCTGCTGCTGACGGGCCTGTATCAGCTCGAGCACATGAAGGTTCCCGCCTATGCGGCGGTAGTGGAGACAGTCGCGGCGGCCAGCACCATCGGCAAACCTTGGGCGAAAGGGCTCATGAACGGCGTGCTGAGAGAGTTCGCCCGGCAGCCTGAGACATACCTGGGGGCCGCGGACTGGAACATCAACGTGGCGCTGGCCCACCCCCCGTGGCTGGTCGAAGCGATCCGTGAGTGCTGGCCCGACGATTGGCAGCGGATCCTCGTGGCCAACAACGAGCACCCCCCGATGACGCTCCGGGTGAACCGGAGCCGCATCGACCCCGGCGACTACCTCGAACGACTGGCGCAGGCGGGCATGTCGGCCCGTGCCGCGCTGCATGCACCTGCAGGGATCACGCTTGCCAGACCCGTCGACGTGGCGCAACTGCCAGGCTTCGCGGAAGGCCTGATCTCGCTGCAGGACGCTGCGGCGCAGCAGGCGGCCCCTTTGCTGGCGCCGCAGGAGGGAGAGCGGGTGCTGGACGCCTGCGCTGCGCCGGGCGGCAAGACCGCCCATATCCTCGAGTGGCAGCCCGGGGTCGGCGAGCTGATAGCCCTGGACCGGGACCGAGCCCGGGTTGCGCTTACGAAAGACGGACTGGACAGGCTCGGCCTTAACGCTACGCTCCTGTGCGACGACGCCGGGCAACCGCAGCGCTGGTGGGACAGCAGGCCTTTCGACCGGGTACTCCTGGACGCTCCCTGCTCCGCCACAGGGATCATCCGCAGGCAGCCTGACGTCAAGCTGCTCAGGAAGCCGCCGCAGCTGCCGCGGCTCGTCCAGGAGCAAAGCCGACTGTTGGACGCGCTCTGGCCGCTCCTAGCCCCCGGCGGAACACTCGTGTACGCTACCTGCTCGGTGCTTAAGGAGGAAAACGAGGTCCAGGTAGCCCGCTTCATCGAGACCCACCTCGACGCCAAGATCTGCCCCATCGAGGCAAGCTGGGGCCGAAGTCGCCCTGGCGGCCGTCAGATCTTTCCCGGCGAACACGATATGGACGGTTTTTTCTTCGCGCGAATCAAGAAGGGCTGAGGGGCGCAAGTGCAAAGCCTGACGCGCGCGCTACCCTGGCTCCTGGTGCTTGAACTGTTGGCGGGCTCAGGGCAGGCACTCGGGGCCGAATTCCATGTACAGCGGGTGCAGACCGAGGTCGTGGAGGATGTCTTTATGCTGGAGGCACGCCTGGAGCTGGGACTCAGCGGTGCGCCGCTGGAGGCGTTGGAGAACGGGGTGCCCCTGGACATCGTCCTGGACATCCGAGTCCTGCGGAGAATCCCGTACTGGCTCGATGAGCGCGTGGCCGTCCTCACGCAACGCTTTCGCCTGGAGTACCACGCGCTCACCAAGCGTTATGTGTTGAGCAATGTGAATTCCGGAGTGAGCCAGACCTTCGATTATCTGGAAGATGCGCTCGCCTCGCTCGGCACCATCAACAACTTTCCCCTTATCGACCGCGGTCTTCTGAAACCCAACCAGCAGTACATGGGAACCTTGCGCGCCCGGCTGGATATTGAGAAGCTCCCGGCGCCACTGCGTCCCCTGGCTTACCTGAGCTCCCAGTGGCGCCTGGCCAGCGACCGGTACCGATGGTCCCTGCAACGCTGAAGAAATTCGCCACCGGCCTCGGGCCCGTGGTCGGTGTGACCCTGCTCATGCTGGCATCGCTCAAGCTCATGAGCGACGCCACCGAGAACTCGGCCACTTTCGGAGAGCTTTACTCCTGGCTGCTGCTGGTCAACGTGCTCGGCCTGATCATGCTGGCCGGGCTCATCGCAGCCAATCTGTACCGTCTGCTCACGCAGCTGCGCAACCGGGTGGCGGGCGCCCGACTGACCGCCCGCATGGTGATCATGTTCGTGGTGCTGGCGGTTACGCCCGTGCTTCTTGTGTACTACTTCTCCATCCAGTTCCTGCACCGAGGCATTGACAGCTGGTTCGATGTGCGGGTGGAACAAGCGCTGAACGACGCCCTGGAGCTGAGCCGGACCGCCCTGGGAGTGAGGATGCGCGAGCTGCACAAGCGCACCGAGTCCATGGCCGACCGGCTTCAGGCTGCGGATGACAGCATGGTGGCCATACTGGTGGATGACCTGCGCGAGAACAGCGGCCCGACCGAGCTGACGGTGCTCTCCGCCCATGGCCACATCATCGCGTCCAGCACCGCCGATCCTACCCGGATCCTGCCGGACAGCCCTGACGAGGCCGTCCTACTGCAGGTGCGACAGCTCGGCAGCTACATTGGTTTGGACACGGTGGGTACCAATAGCCTGCAGGTACGGGTGCTGGTCACCATATCCGATCGCGCAACCGCCGGCGCGTCGCGCGTGCTGCAGGCACTGTTTCCAGTTACCGAGCGGATCAACGACCTGGCTGACAGCGTCCAGTCTGCTTTCGCTCACTACCGCGAGTTGGCCTACCTACGCAATCCGCTGAAGAAGACCTTCACACTAACCCTTTCCATGGCACTGCTACTAAGCCTGCTCGGAGCCGTTTGGGCTGCCTTTCACTCCGCCCGTCGTCTTGCAGCCCCGATCCGGGATTTGGCGCAGGGTACTCTGGCGGTGGCTAAAGGAGACTACGAGACACAGCTGCCGCGCTCCGGGAAAGAC
>JASJBY010000164.1 GCA_030066245.1 Gammaproteobacteria bacterium | reverse complement strand
TCTCCGTCCAGGACCGCAGCGAGAACAGCGAGTGCGTAGGGCTCCCAGTCCTGGGCGGCGGTGCTCATGCTCGGCACCTTGAACCCCATGAGCAAATACGGCACTTTAACCTGAGCCATCACCGTTATCCGGCGTGGACCTCGCTGCTCGACCTCCGGCCGTCTTTTGGGGGGGCGTGTAGTCGCCGCAGGGATGGGGCCAAAGTAATTCCTCGCCAGGCCCAGCACCTCGGTGGCGTCCACGTCGCCGACCACTACGACGGTCGCGTTGTTGGGTGCGTACCAGCGACGATACCAGGACTGCAGGTCCTCCAGCTCGTAATTCTCGATGTCCGCCATCCACCCGACGATAGGATGCTGGTAAGGGCTGGTCTGGAAGGCGGCGGCCATGAAGGTCTCATAGGCCAAGGACTTTGGCTTGTCCTCCGTCCTAAGACGCCGCTCCTCTGCCACGACCTCACGTTCTTTGTCCAACTCTTCCTGCAACAGGACCAGGTTTGCCATGCGGTCGGACTCTAGCTTGAAGCTGACTTCAAGCCGGTCGGCAGCGAGCTGCTGGAAATAAGCCGTATAGTCACGGCCCGTGAAGGCATTCTCTCGCCCGCCCTCAGAAGCGACAATACGCGAAAACTCACCCGGCGCGAGTTTTTCCGTTCCTTTGAACATCATGTGCTCGAGCATGTGGGAGATGCCGGTGATGCCGTTGTGCTCGTAACTCGAGCCCACCTTGTACCACACCTGGGAAACCACCACCGGGGCTCGGGAATCTTCTTTCACCAGGAGCTTGAGTCCGTTGTCCAGCATATATTCGTTTACATCGCTGGAAGCGCCGACGACGGAAACATGTGGGGCCAGGGTAATGAAAAGAAAGGATGTGAGCAGCAAGCGTCGCAACATGCGCGGCCTCCGTGAACGCAAAAAACGGTTAGGATATTATCGTTCCGCTTCGTGAAGACCCTGGGCAGGAGTATATGTTCCTTAGCAAGCGCGACGAGGAAGACCGGCGAGAGGGTCGGAAGGGCGGGCTGTTTGGGCGCCGGCGGCTGCGGCGTGGCTTGAATCGCACCCGCGGCCGGTTCACGGCCAATCTTGGCGAGTTGCTGGCAGGCGGCCGCGCGGTCGACGATGAGCTCCTCGAGGAACTGGAAACGCTGCTGCTCACGGCGGACGTAGGCGTCGAGGCTACTGCCCAAATCATTGCCGACCTGACCGACCGCCTGACTCGCCGGCAGCTACGTGACGGCGTGGCTGTCTACGCCGGGCTGCATAGCGAAATGCACGCCATTCTGGAACCGGTGGCACAGCCCTTAAAGCTTCCAGTCAACGCCTCCCGCCCCTTTGTCATCTTAGTTGTCGGCATCAACGGCGCCGGTAAGACAACGACCATAGGCAAGCTCGCCAAGCGTTTGCAGCAGCATGATCACACGGTAATGCTGGCCGCCGGGGATACCTTCAGGGCCGCCGCCGTGGAGCAGCTGCAGGCGTGGGGCGAGCGCAACGGCATTCCGGTCGTGGCTCAGGCTACGGGCGCCGACTCGGCCTCCGTGGTTTTCGACGCTTTGCAGGCAGCCAAGTCGCGTAACATGGACGTGCTCATCGCCGACACCGCGGGGAGGCTGCATACCCAGGGCAACTTGATGGAGGAGCTCAAGAAGGTGCGTCGAGTCTTGGGTCGGCTTGACCCCCAGGCGCCCCACGAGGTGCTGCTGGTGCTCGACGCCGGCACCGGCCAGAATGCCTTAGCGCAGGCCCGTCAGTTCCACGAAGCGGTACAGGTCAGCGGCATCGCGTTGACCAAGCTGGACGGCACCGCCAAGGGCGGTATCGTGTTCGCCCTGGCCAGGCAATTGGCGCTACCGATCCGGTTCATCGGTGTCGGGGAAGGCATCGACGACCTGAGGGAATTCGATGCCGGCGACTTCGTCGATGCCCTGCTCGAAAGCGATGAACATCTGGCATAGCCTGTTCCGGCGTGATCCAGTTCGACGACGTCAGCAAACGGTATCCCAATGGCCACGAGGCGATCAGCCGCGTTAGCTTCCGCCTGGGTGTGGGCGAAATGTGTTTTCTCACCGGCCATTCGGGGGCCGGCAAGAGCACTATGCTGCGCCTGATTGCGCTGATAGAGCGCAGCAGCCGGGGACAGATTATTGTTGACGGCCAGAATCTGGGACGCCTTCGAAAGCACCGAATCCCCTACTACCGCCGCCGTGTCGGCATGATCTTCCAGAATCACCGCCTGCTGTTCGACCGCACGGTATTCGACAACGTGGCCCTGCCATTGGTCATCGCTGGCCACCGTCACCACGAGATTGGCAGGCGGGTGCGTGCAGCCCTGGACAAGGTGGGCCTACTCGATAAGGAACGGCTCTACCCCATCACACTTTCGGGCGGGGAGCAGCAGCGGGTCGGCATTGCCCGCGCCGTGGTTAACAAGCCCCGGCTGCTGCTGGCCGACGAGCCAACGGGCAACCTCGACCCCGAGTTATCCCGGGAAATCATGGAGCTCTTCTCCACATTCAACCAGGTGGGCGTGACTGTGCTCATCGCCAGCCACGACCTGGGTCTGATCAGTCGCATGGACTACCGCATTCTGACGCTCAGGGACGGGAGGCTGGAGAATCAGGAAGCATGGGTGTCGTGACCCAGAGGGCGCAGCCCGCCATAAGACGCCGCGGCCCGGGCATCAGGCATCGCACCATAAGCTGGGCCCTCAGGCATTTGCAGGTTTTCTTCTACACCTTAGGGCAACTGACCCGAAGCCCGTTCGGGTCGGCCATGACGGCGTCGGTCATCGGCATCGCACTGGCGTTGCCGGCGGGATTGTACGTGCTGCTGGAGAACGCTCAGTCCATGAGCAGCGGCTGGGAAGGCACCGCTCAGATCTCCCTGTTCCTGCATTCTAAAGTAAGCGACGGGCGAGCCGCTGAGCTGGCCGGGCAGATGGCGTCCCTACCTGAAGTCAGCACTGCCCGGGTCATCACCCGGGCAGAGGCCCTGGCCGAGTTTCAGGAAATGTCTGGTTTCGGGGCAGCGCTGGAGGCCCTCGAAGCCAATCCCCTGCCCAGCGTCATCGTTGTACAGCCGGCAGTCGCCCACTCGGATGCAGAAGCCGTGAAAGGCCTGGTGGCTAAATTCGCCACCCAGGCCGAAGTGGACATCGCCCAGTTCGATCTGCAATGGGTGAAGCGGCTGTACGCCCTGATGGAGATCGTGCAACGGGGAGTGCTCGTGCTGGCAGCACTGCTTTCGGTTGCCGTGTTGCTGATTGTCGGCAACACCATTCGCCTCGACATAGAGAACCGACGGGAGGAGATAGAGATCGCCAAGCTGGTCGGCGCGACGAATGCCTTCATCCGGCGACCGTTTCTATACGCCGGTTTCTGGTACGGGCTCTTCGGCGGCCTGCTCGCCTACGCCCTGGTAAGTTCAGCGCTGGAGCTGCTTCGAGAGCCGACACGGCAGCTGGCGTTGCTTTACTACAGCGACTTCGCGCTGCTTGGGTTGGAGGGGACGGCGAGCATGGTGCTGGTGGGCAGCGGTGCGCTGCTGGGCCTCGGCGGCTCGTGGGTGGCGGTAGGGCGGCACCTGAGCAGCATCGAGCCCAGCTGAGCCGCGAGACGGCGTTTTGCCGGTGACGCGAACACCCCCTCGCAGCCATCGCTATATCAGGAACCCTTAATGTATCTGGCACTCTAAGACCTCGACTGCTAGCATTACGCAGCGAAATTTTCGGGGAGAACCAGAGATGAACAATTCACTGGCGACGGCAATCCCGTTGCCCGTCGGAAGCGTTGAGGCCTACGAACAGGCCGTTTACCAGTTTCCGATGGTCAGCGCGGAAGAAGAGCGCGACCTGGCCGAACGTTACCGTCGCGAGGACGACCTTCAGTCCGCCCGACAACTGGTTATGTCGCATCTCCGATTCGTGGTCCACGTGGCCAAGGGCTACCGAGGCTACGGATTACCCCATGCCGATCTGGTTCAGGAGGGCAACGTGGGCCTGATGAAGGCGGTAAAGCGCTTCGACCCTTCGGTAGGCGTACGCCTGGTATCGTTTGCCGTTCACTGGATTCGGGCCGAGATTCACGAGTACATTCTGCGCAACTGGCGAATTGTGAAAGTCGCAACAACCAAGGCCCAGCGCAAGCTCTTCTTCAACCTACGCAGCGCCAAAAAACGGCTGGGCTGGCTGAACCAGGAAGAGGTCGGGGTCGTGGCGCGGGACCTGGGCGTACCGCCGGAAACCGTGTTGGAAATGGAAAAGCGCATGAGTGCCCACGACGCCGCTTTCGATGCGCAGCCGGAAGCAGAGGATGACAGCGATCGCGTGGCACCTTCCGGCTACCTGGAGGACATGCGCTTCGACCCGGCTTCTCAGGTCGAGGAAAGCGAATGGGAAGACCATAACGCCAGGCAACTGCAGGGTGCCCTCGGCACTCTGGACGATAGGAGCCGGGATATTTTGCAGAAACGTTGGTTGGCCGACGAAAAGGCGACTCTGCAGGACCTGGCGGTCCAGTACAACGTCTCGGCTGAGCGTATTCGACAGCTCGAAAAGGGAGCGCTGAAGAAGCTCAGGGGCCTGATAGACGCCTGACACGCTCTTCCTAATGGACGACACACACGGCCTCCTCGGAGGCCGTTGTCACATCTGCCTCGCGGAACGATACGGGCATCCGCCTGGGCGCGGGCATTTAGTCCTTATCCGCTAACGAAGCAGCACGTTGTCGGCGGTCTTTGCCGGCCTCTTCGTCAGTTTTCGTCGGCCGAGTTGCAGACGCCTCGTCGTCGAACAGAATACGATGCGCAGGGCCTTCCAGATCGTCGTACTGCCCGGACTTCACGGCCCAGAAAAAGACACCGACCGCAAGTGCGACCAGGACAAGACTCAGCGGTATTAAGTAGTAGAGTACTTCCATCGGAAAGCCGGAGCGGCGTGCTCACTCATCGGGCACCGCGCATCAGGAGTCGCGCACGGCGAGCGCTTCGACACGTGCGTGACGCGGGCCGGCAACCCGTGGCCACCGCGAGCGCCTCTTTAGCCTGAGCGCGTTCAGGACCACCAGCAGAGAGCTGGCCGACATGCCTATAGCGGCCATCCAGGGGGCGAGCTGTCCAGTCACCGCCAGAGGCAGCGCCACGGCATTATAGACCAATGCCCAGGCCAGATTCTGGCGCACGACACGGAGCATACGCCGGGCCATGGCGACACCTTCGACGAGATGGGGAAGATGCTCCGACAGGAGCACCATGTCGGCACTGGCCTGGGCAAGTTCGGTGGACTGGCCCATGGCGATGGATACCTGGGCACCAGCCAGAACCGGGGCGTCGTTGACCCCATCTCCGACCATCGCAACCACGGCGCCGTTGTGCTGTAGCTGCTTGAGCGCTTTCAGCTTTCCGTCCGGCGTCAAGCCGGAGCGGGCCTGTTCGATGCCGATTTCCCGGGCTACCCGCTGGACAGCCGCGTCCCCGTCTCCGCTGAGCAACCACACCTGCAGACCCAGCCCCTTTAGCCCCTCAACGCTCGTGGCCGCGTCCGGCCGCAGGGTGTCCCCCAACTCGATCAGGCCAAGGACACCCGTGGAATCGCCGAGCGCAACGACGGTGCCACCGGCGCTCCATTGCGCCGGCGCCGGGGGCGCCTCAACGCCTGCCAGGCCCGCCGCAAACGCCGGTCGGCCGATGCGGTATCGTCGCCCGTCGACCAGGCCCTCCATGCCCTGGCCCGGGGTGGACCGAATCTGCTCGGTGCTCGGTAGGGTCTGTCCCTGACCCGCCAGCCGTATCGCCCGGGCCACGGGATGCTCTGACGCCGCTTCCAGGGCTGTGGCCACCGCCAGGATCTCGTCGCGGTCCCGGCCGCGGAAGGTCATCAGTTCCCGCACCGAAAGCTGCCCTCGTGTCAGGGTTCCCGTCTTGTCGAATATGACATGGGTCGTCCGGGCGAGCGCCTCCAAGGCGCGGCCGCGGGTGGTCAGAAGCCCGGCACGGGTGAGGGTGCCTGTCGCCGCCGTGACTGCGGCGGGAGTGGCCAGCGATAGAGCGCAAGGACAGGTAACCACGAGCACGGACAGCGTGATCCAGAACGCATCCTCCGGGCTGTGTGTGTGCCACCAGAGGTACACCACCCCAGCGACGCAGAGCAGGGCCAGCACGAACCATCCTGCGACCCGGTCGGCGAGACGCGCGACCCGGGGTTTCTGGGTCTGAGCTCTGTCGAGCAAACGCACGATGGCTGCCACGACGGTGTCTTGGCCGACCTTGTCGACAGCCATTAGCAAAGGGCTCTCCACATTGACGGTGCCGCCCACCAGTGGGTCTCCGCAGCGGCGCGTCAGGGGCAGGCTCTCGCCTGTGAGCAGTGATTCGTCGACGGTGCTTACACCTTCCACAACGTGGCCGTCAGCCGGTATCGTCTCACCGGGACGTACCTGCACCTGATCCTTCGGCCTGAGATCCGTTACCGGCACGGGTACGGCCTCACCGTTCTCCATGCGATGGGCCGTGACCGGCAGGAGCTTGACAAGCGCTTCACCGGCCGCCGCAGCGCGCTGGCGTGCGGCCATCTCCAGATAACGGCCGGTTAGCAGGAAGAACGTGAACATACTGACGGAGTCAAAATAGACCTCGCCCTCGCCACTGACCGTTGCCCAGGCACTGGCCAGGTAGGCACCACCGATCGCCAGCGCAACCGGCACGTCCATGCCGGCCCGCCGGCGCCTCATGTCGCGCCATGCGGAGACAAAAAATGGGCGTGCGGCGTACAGCACCACGGGCGTCGCCACCAGCAGACTGACCCAGCGCAGGAAGCGCTCCATGCCCGGCTCTATGCCCGACCATGCACCCAGGTACAGAGCAACCGCGAACATCATCACTTGCATGGCCCCGATGCCCGCCACCGCAAGTCGGCGTAACGCCGCGTTCCGCTCTCTGTCGGCAATCTCCTGTTGGCGACTGGCGTCGAAAGGGTGCGCCACGTAGCCGATGGCAGCGACGGACCGCAGAATATCGCTCAGCTGGATGCGGCTCGGATCCCACTTGACGCGTGCACGGTGAGTCGCATAGTTCACCCTGAAATCGATGACCCCCGGCAGGCTGGACACGTGGCGCTCGTTGAGCCAGCTGCAAGCGGCGCAGGTTATGCCCTCCAGTATCAAGGGCGCCTCAAGGGCGTTCTCGGCATCCGCTTCCACAAACCGCTCCTGTAGCTCGGGGCGGTCGTATAGGGCGAGCTCCCGCAAGAGCTCAGGCACCACCTCCTTACCGGTCGGTGCGGGGCTGGTGCGGTTGCGGTAGAAATCGGCCAGGCCGCCATCGACGATGGCGGAGGCCACCGCCTGGCAGCCCCGGCAACAGAGGGGGCGAGAGACCCCGTCGATTGCAAGGCTGTAGTCGCTGCCGGGCGGCACCGGCTGACCGCAGTGGAAGCAGGTCTCGTGGGATTCCTCAGCCATGGCTCAAGAGCGACGGCGCCTGGGCGCCGACCACGCCCTCAGGGGTACGGGATGTAATGGTCTACAAGTAGGAACGAGAACAGACCCATCAGATAGAGGATGGAGTAGCCGAAGGTCTTCATGGCCAGGCGCGGCTCTTTGCGGCGATAGAGAGCGATGGCGTAGTAGAGAAAGCCGGTCCCGAGCGCGACGGCGCCCAGCAGATAGAAGAGTCCGCTCATCCGGGTCGCAAACGGCAGCAGGGTGGCCAGAAACAGAAGTATCGTGTAAAGGAGGATCTGCAGTCGCGTGAAGGGCAGACCGTGGGTGACCGGCAGCATGGGCACGTCTGCCTTGGCGTATTCCCTGTGCCTGTTGACAGCCAGGGCCCAGAAATGGGGCGGGGTCCAGACGAAGATAATGAGGAACAGCAGCAAGGCGTGCGGGTCCACCTGGCCGGTCACGGCCGTCCAGCCGAGTACGGGCGGCATCGCTCCGGCTGCGCCGCCGATAACGATGTTCTGGGGCGTGGCCCGCTTCAAATACAGGGTATAGACAACCGCGTATCCGATCATGGACAGAAACGTGAGCACCGCTGTGAGCGTGTTCACCTGGGTGACCAGGATTAACATGGAGAGCACGCCGAGCAAAACAGCGAACGCCAGAGCGGACAGGCTATCGACCCGGCCGGCCGGCAGCGGCCTATTCATGGTACGCGCCATGACCGCGTCGATGCGCTTTTCCACGAGCTGGTTGATGGCGGCACCGGACGCGGCGCCCAGAGCGATGCCCAGGCTGCCGAACAGGAAAGCACTTACCGGCACCATGCCAGGGGTAGCGAGCAGCATGCCCACCATGGCGGTGAATACGATGAGAGCAACGACCCGTGGCTTACAGAGCTCGTAGTACTCTCGCCACAAGGGCAGGGGGGCGGCGATACTCAACGGGCTGGACATGAGTGTCTGGGGCTCGCGAAGATGTTATTTACTGGTTGACAGCCGACACAAGCAGCTTGCTCCGTCCCGGTGACCGGCTGTGATGGCTGACACACGTTATGTGATGCCTGACATACGTTACAGGTTACCACAGTGTGCCCGCGGGCTCCGGGCGGGCAGCTTACCGCTCAGCCTATCTGCGAGGCTTTCAACAACCGTTCGAGATCTTCCAGCACTCCCTTCGGGTCGGCATCGGGGCCGTAGTACAGCACCAGATTGCCCAGCGGGTCGAGCAGGTACAGGCGCTGGGC
>JASJBY010000163.1 GCA_030066245.1 Gammaproteobacteria bacterium | reverse complement strand
TCGACTCTGGCCACCCATTTTCCAAGGCGTGCGGCGGGCTGGGTTGTGGTTGTAACAGCCCTTGTCTCCTCCGTATTCCTTGGAGTAGAGGGCGCATTTCTGTTTCTAGTCAGCGCCTGCGTTTTTCTCCTGCTGCGCGCAGCCATGCAACGCCGTATCGGTGGCACCACCGGTGACTCCGCCGGCGCCATGCTGGAATTGACCGAAACCGCGGCACTGATTGCCGCCGTCATCTTCAGTACGTTTCCCCGGCCCGCCTGAAAACGTCGCGCCTACGCGCTAGTAAGAAGAATGATGCACGTCTGAAACCTGCCCTCTTCTAACTTCCTGCTGACCGCCGACCGCTGACCGCCGCCCGCTTCTCCTCTCCCTGCCCCCTGCTCCCTGCCCGCTGCCCTCTGCTCCCTGCCCCCTGCCCTCTTCTACTTCCTTGCCGACCGCTGCCCGCTTCTCTTCTCCCTGCCCTCTGCCCTCTGCCCGCCGCCCGCTACCCGCTTCTCTTATTCCTGCCCGCTGCCCGCCGCCCGCTAACCGCTTCTCTTCTCACTGCCCGCCGCCCGCCGCCCGCCGCCCGCTGTTCCCATCACTCCTGCGGTCGGCCAACGATGCGGTACTGGATCTTGACCTCGTCCTTTACCGCCAGCGATCCGCCCAGCATGCTGAAGGGTTCGATACCGAAATCGGTCTGGCGGATTGTGTACGACCCTTTTGCGACCGCCAGCATGCCGTCTTTCTCGAACTTTACGGGAGACTGGAACTGCTGGACAGTGCCGTGCAGCGTCATGACCACGTAGGCCTGCAGCTCCGGCGGCGTACCGCCCGTCACGGTGGCCTTTATCGTGACCAGCGGATACGGTCCGGCGTCCAGCACACGGGAGCTCAGCATGGTGTGCCGAACGCTCGCGACATCCTCGTCTGAGAGTTGGGTCTGGAAATCCGGCCCAGCCTCTTTGCGTTGCTCGGGGTCGTCGACCACCAGGGTGGCCACGGGCACGCGGATGTCGACGATGGAGCCGGTGAGCTCCGGCGTCAACACCATGGTTCCCTGAACGTCCGGGCTGGAAATCACATGGTTGTGCCCCAGCGTGGTTGCCAGACGGCCCGTGCGGTAGACGAAGATCCTCACGTCCGAGACATCGGGAAGCACCACGTAGGTCAGTTGCTCAGGCGGTGGCGTGGCCACAGATGCCGGTTTCTTCTCCTGAGCTGAGCGCGTTTCCGCGGAGACTGCCGGCTTCTCATCCGCCCGTGTGCCAACCGGTTCCGCCTCCGGTGGTTCAGCGGCTTTCTCTTGGGAAGGGGCACACGCCAGCAGGAGCAGTGTCACCGTGGCCGCCAACGTACCGCGCAACCTCACCGAGTCAACCATCTTGCGATGCCCCCTTGTCTGTCCGTTCATCCGCCTTCAGCCAGCGCCCGCCCCAAGCGTCGTAGCAATGTAATTCAGAAACACCAGGAACCCGAGCAGCACCACGAAGTACACCAGCAGGACGGTGTAGCCGGGATGCCAGAGCCGCTGACCTTCGAAGAACCCGCTGCCGAATAACGTGCAGGCGCGTATCTCCTCGAGCGGCCTGGCCGGCGTGAACAGACTCACGACGTAGGTAACGATGACCGTTATTACGACGCCGAAGAAGTTCCACCACATCCAGAATGTCTCCGGAAAGCCCACCCAGAGAACAAGGTTGAATCCGACTCCTGCCAGAACCCCAACGAAAACGCCTATAGTCGTGGGTCGTGCGGACAACACCCCCAGGAGGAAGGCGGCAAGAATCGGGCCGTAGAAGGTGGACCCGATCTTGTTGATGCTCTCGATCACGGTGTCGGAGATGCCGCCTACCAGAAAGGCAAAACCGGTGATGACCACACCCCAGACCACGGTCGTGATCTTGCTGACCAAGAGGGTGCGATCGGGAGAAAGATCGTAGAACTTGTCCACAAAATCGCTCATGGTGGCGGCGGAGAGTGAGTTCAGGGCCGAGTCGAGGCTGGACATAGCTCCTGCCAGGAGAGCAGAGACCAGAACCCCGCGGATGCCGATGGGCAGCTCCTGCAGGATGAACACGGGAACGAGGAAGTCCATCAGTTGCCGCGGAACCTCGTTCTGAAGCTCGATGGACACGCTGTACGCAGCCCCTAGCGCGATGCCCATGGCCACATAAAGAAAGGTCAGCGGGAATCGCACGAAGCCGTTGAAATACAGTGACCAGCGGGTGTCCTCGATGCTCTTGGCGGAAAGCTCCCGCTGCACCTGACTCTGGTCCGTCCCGTAATAGGCCATGTAGAGAAACAGGCCGCCGACGAGAAAGCCCCAGAAGGGCGTCGACGAGCCGTCGCCAAGCCCGGTGGAGAGGTCGATTGCCACCCAACGCTCGGGCGGCAGGGCGCGAACCGCGCCTTCCACTCCCCCGAAAAGGGCGAGGGCAAAACCCATGCATAGGAAGATACCCACGAACAGGATGCCGCTCTGGATCACATCCGAGTACACCACGGCTTTCATGCCGCCGATCGTGTCATAGACCACCGTAACGACGCCCATCAGGAGAATGGTGGCCCAGATGGGAATGCCCAGCACGACGGTGAGTATGATGGCGGCGGCATACAGCCCTACCCCCGTGCCCAGCCCTCGGCTGATGAGGAAGACGGCACTGATGAGCAGACGCACGGAGGCTCCGAAGCGCTGCTCCAGGTATTGATAGACGCTGATCAGCTCGAGCTTGCGAAAGAATGGCAGGAGAAACAAGGCGACGCCGACAATCGCGAGGGGCACGGCCAGCTCGTACTGCAGCCAGGTGAGGCCACCACCGGGTTTGAGGGCCACGAAGGCGGGAATCGACATGAAGCTGATGGCGGAGGTCTGGGTGGCCATGGTGGAGATGCCCACCGCCCACCAGGGCAGGTCGCGCCCGCCCACGTAGTAGTCCGTTTCGTCCTCCTGGCCTCGGCTCAAGAAGATGCTGAGGCCAATCATCCCGGCGACGTAGACTAAAACTACGACCCAGTCTACCGTAGTCATCCGGCGTACCCCCCTTTGACTCCCGCCCCCACGGTTTGCAAGACCGTGACGCAGACGCACACTCTACCCGTTTCTTTTCGCCTCCAACACCCCGGTTTTCTTCTCCTGAAGCTCCTCGGCCAGCGTGTAGGCAACGTAGTACCTGTAGACGTTAGCCACGTAGCGCACCGTCTCCTGGCCGACCATCTTGAGAGCCGCGTACTCCACGTTGTCGAACCACTCATTGGCGCTCAGGCCCATTTTTCTCGCCCTTGAGCGCATGCGTCTCACCTTGGCTGGACCGGCATTGTAGGCCGCCCAGGTGAACGCGAGCCGATCATCGCTGCTGATTGCCGGGCTGGCGAAATACCGGTCTCTCAAGAAGGCCAGATATTTCGCCGCCGCATGGATATTGTTCTCCACGCTGGAGATGTCCGGAATGCCCACGTTCTTGTCCCTGGCGGTGCTCGGCAGAACCTGCATGACGCCGATTGCCCCCCGGTGACTCCTCCTGCTGTGGTCCAGTCCCGACTCCTGGTAGGCCTGTGCCGCCAGAGCCATGTAGTCGAAGCCGTATCGATCCCCGTATTTCTTGAACAGCGGCCAGAACTTCTCCAGTTTCCTGCGCTCCTGCTCGGTGACGGGATTCTTCACCCATCGGGTGTCCACGTAGTAGCGCTTGAAGAGCATGTTGCCGAGAAGCGTGCCTTTGCGCACCTTCCGCGCGAAGGCATCCAGGCTCTTCTGCAACTTCGGATTGGTCTTGCGGATGGCCCACCCCAGCTTGCCGCCCGTGTGCACCTTCAGGTGGTCGTGAACCACCAGGTTGGGAAGCGCCTGCGCCCAGACCGCCGCCTTGTAATCATCGGCCACAGTGATCCGCACTATGCCGGCATCCACCAGTTCCAAGATGTCCTCGGTCAGGACATGCGGATTTGCCTCCTGGATGATGACCGGCTTCCTGCCCTTCTTGGCGAGGCGGACGTTGAGCTCCTTGAGGTGCTCCACGTAGCTGCTGCCACGAAGCACGTACACCTTGCGCCCGGACAGGTCCTCGACCGTCTCGAGCCCCTGCACCTTACTCGAAGTCACCACGACCTCGTCTACGGTGAACTGACCACCGGTCGCGAAAGCAACCTTCTCGCGCCGCTCCGGCGTCATGGTCAGCATGGCCGCGGCGATGTCACCCTCACCTTCCAGCAGGGCCGGAATCAGGCGATTGAAAGGCACGGGCACGAAAGCCATGTTGATTCTCAGGTCTTTCTTGCCGCGTCCTTTGTTCAGCTGCTTCTCGTACTCGCGCAGCAGCTCGGCCTGCAGGCCCCGGGCACCTCGCGCCGGGGAAAGAAAGAAGTCAGTTCGGCTGAAGGTCACGAGGGCGCGAACAATGCGCAAGTCCTTCATGACCGGCAAGTCATCAGTGCGCCTGTCCGTGACGAGGCCCATGTCGAGGCCAGCCATATCGCGCACGTCTTCCTCGGCAGCCAGACCGGGAGAGGTGACAAGCGTCGCTGCGGCCAGGCAAATGGCGGCCGGGAGAGTCAGGTGGGGCGGAAGTCTCATCCTTTCGTCCAAGTACTCCATTTCATGCGACAAGCCCGACGTCCGCTATACCGGTGCCGGGACGGTATACTGGCATACGGGTCAGGGTGCGCAATAATTTAAGGGGTAAGCGGCACTCAGGTACAGCACGCCTGTGCTGACGTCATAAGCAAGCATGATATTGACCGAAGACGGGATATCAATCGAGCCCGGTGCCCGATACAGTCGCCAGGTGCGGCTGCCCCAAGTGGGGCCCGCAGGCCAGGAGACACTGCTGGCTTCACGGGCGCTGATCGTGGGCATGGGCGGGCTCGGCTCGCCGGCGGCCATGTATCTGGCCGCAGCCGGCGTCGGCCAACTGGTCATCAGCGACTATGACCGGGTCGAGCCGTCCAATCTCCAGCGCCAGATCGCTCACCGGACTGAGGACGTGGGGGAGCCGAAGGCATTGAGCGCCCAGGCCACGCTCCACGCCCTGAACCCCGACGTGAAGGTTACCGCGCTGGATTGGCAGCTCGAGGAGGCGGAGCTCGAAGAGCAGGTACGCGCATCCGACGTGGTTCTGGATTGCAGCGACAACTTCCCCACGCGTTTCGCCCTGAACGAGACCTGCGTCCGCACCGCCACAGCCCTGGTCTCAGGGGCCGCCATCCGCTTGGAAGGCCAGCTTTCCACCTTCCTGCCGGCTCGCCCGGAGAGCCCCTGCTACCGCTGCCTGTACGCCGATGGGGACGAGATGGCCGAGACCTGTGCTCAGGAAGGTATACTGGCCCCCGTGGTAGGCGTGATTGGCACGCTGCAGGCGCTGGAAGGGATCAAGGTGTTGCTTGGCATGGGCGACACATTATGTGGACGACTTCTGCTGTTCGACGCCATGGCCCTCGAGTGGCGAACCATCCGCCTACGGAAGAATCCAAATTGTCCTGTGTGTGGTCCGGAGGGGTACGGTAATGGTTGACCGACGGAGCATCGACCGGCGCGGCTTTGTCAAGATCTGCACATCCGCACTGACCATGCTGGGCATGCATCCCCAGGTCCTCGCCAGCGAGCAACCCGCGGCTCGCAAATACAACCGGGTCAAACTTGTCCGAGCCGACGGCAGCGACCTGCACCTGGGTGACCTGACCATCGGCAAGAGCTTCGTGTTTCACTATCCCTATGTCTCCACACCATGCTTCCTGATTAACCTTGGCCAACCCACGAACAGACACGCCACGCTTCGCACCGAGGACGGTAAAGACTATGAATGGCCGGGCGGCGTGGGTCCCAAGCGTGCCGTGGTTGCCTTTTCCGCCATCTGCGCGCATCGCATGTCGCATCCCTCACCAACGGTCAGCTTCATAAACTACCGTCACGAGTCAGCCACTTTCCTGGATGCCAATGAGCAAACCACGGAGCGGGAGCGGGTCATTTACTGCTGCTCGGAGAAAAGCGTGTACGACCCGACCGAAGGTGGGCGGGTGCTGGGAGGGCCAGCAAAGCAGCCGCTTGCGGCGATAGACCTCAGCCACGACGAGCGCGATGATTGCCTGTACGCCACCGGCAGCTACGGTGGGGAAATGTTCGACAAATTTCTTGAGAAGTTCAGCTTCCGGCTGGCACTGGAGCTGAAAACCGACCGAATCCACGACCAGGTTTCCGGCACCACCACCGTTCAATCCCTGGAGAGCTATTGTGAGACCCAGGTGGTGTGCTGACAGCGGGACGCTCTGAATCTGTCAAAACCACTGTGACGGAGTGCCAGGCTAACCGGGAGCCTCGCGATTCTGTCGGCGACTTCGATTCTCCAGAAACCGGACCAGCGCGTTGTGCTCGTGGCCGCTCGCCATCTCCAGCGCCGTTCTCCCCTGACCGTCCTCCAGACCGATGTCCGCCCCTCGCTCCACCAGCAGACGCACCGTATCCATGTCGCCGCGGGCGGCCGCGTAGTGCAGGGCGGTCGCTCCATGCTCGTTCCTTGCATTCACGGCCGTGGCACGGTCGGCAAGAAGCACTCGCACCGACTGCGGACGGTTCCGATCAACGGAACGCATCAGAGGCGTCCAGCCGTAAACGTCAGCGGAGTTGGGGTCGGCGCCCCAACGCAGGAGCATTGCCACAACCCTGTCATGTCCCTTGACCGCCGCCAGCATGATGGGTGTCCAGCCGTTGACGCTGACCGCGTTGACATTGGCTCCACGTTGGAGGAGCATCCGGGCGCTCGGCGAATCGCCTTTCTTGCAGGCATACATCAGCGCAGAGCCGCCCAGCGGATTCCTGGCGTTAACATCCGCACCGGCTTCGATCAGTAACGCCACCACATCCGACCGGCCATCGTCTGCCGCCCGCATCAGCGCCGTCGCGCCCTTCTCTGTCGGCTGATTCACCTCTGCACCAGCGGTGACCAGACGCTCGACAGTCACCCAATCGCGCTGCTTCACCGCGGCGTTCCACTCGCCTGCCGGCGCAGCCCAAGGTGACGCTAGCCAGGCACTACCGGCGAAGAGTACAATCGGGGTAACCGCAAGTCTTGCCCATCGCATGCGGGGAAGCCTACCGCATGCAGTCACCGAACTGCAATCCGCTGGTGTAATGGCGACAACAGCATTGTGGAAAATTTCTCTCCTCAGTGTGGCATACCGCGTTTCGGGGCGGTTTCCCTGGGCCTATATCCGATAGAGGTGGACCAAGAATGAGTGTCACTGGAAAAACAACCCGCTGGATTCTGATTCTGGCTGCGATCGGTGTCGGCTTCCTGGCCATGGGCGCCGTAGGCGTGGCCGGATGGGAGTTCACCAACAGCGACTACTTCTGTTCCAACGCCTGCCATGACGTGCATCCTGAAAACACATACTCTCACCAAATTTCCCAGCACGCCTCGGTCGACTGCGTCGAGTGCCACGTGGGAAGAATATCTGCCTTCAAAGCCTTGGCCGTAAAGAGCACACATGTAGGCCATGCCTGGGCGCTGCTCGTCGGCTATGACAGGCCCGTCGGCTCGCATTCCCTGCCCCCGTCCAGAGAGGCTTGTGAGAGCTGTCACTCGCAGGAGCCCCACCAGAACAACTCCGTGCGCTTTCGAACGCACTTCGCGCCCGATGAGAAGAACACCGAGACCCGGGTCGGCCTGATCGTGCGCACCGCGGGCATTCAATCCCGGGACAGCAGACGCAGGGGAGTGCACTCGCACTTGGAAAACACGGTCAAGTTCATCGCCACGGCCCATCAGAAACAAGAGATCCCGTGGGTTCAGGTGACCCGCCCGGATGGGACCACTGTCACTTATGCCGACTCTCAGAAGCAGCTAACCGAAGACGAAATCGCCGCCGCGGATATCCACACGATGCAGTGCATAGATTGCCACAACCGTGCGGCGCATCCTTTCAAGAATCCTGAAGAAACCGTGGATGACGCTCTCGCCAATGGAAAGCTTGAAAAACGCTTTCCCTACGTGAAGGCACGGGTATCAGACCTGTTGCACAAGCAGTTCGATTCGGAAGAGAGTGCCATGCGCCTCGTGGAAGAGGCCTGGGCCCAGTACCAGAAGGACTTTCCGAATCTGGCAGAGGAACAGCCCGAAGCCTGGGCGGCGGCGAAGAAACACGTGCATGAGATGCAGACTTTCGCTGCGAGTCTGCTGGCGCGCAGTAAATTTCTTGACCCGGAAGTGTCCTGGCGCTCCTTCCCTGACAACCGCGGTCACAAGTATGACCCGGGATGCTTCCGCTGTCATAGCGGCCGTCACAAGGACACTCAAGGCAATATCATCCCGGTGAACTGCACGACCTGCCACACGGTGCCCATCATTGTGAGAGGCGGGCAAGTGCCGAGAACCTTCCTGAAGACGCTCTACTACCAGCGGCCGGCGAGCCACGCAGAACCTCACTTCACCGCCACCCACCGCGCCATGGTGGACGACACCTGCCAGGCGTGCCATGGGGAAATCCGCTTCGGGGTCGATGACCAGACCTTCTGCGGCAACTCCGGCTGCCATGGGCAGAAATGGCCGGGTTTGAACGTGACCGGTGGCTAACGCGAATACGTTATCGTAAAGACCCGCGACAGCACGATCTCCAATCAGCCCCCGGAACCCCCGGGGGCCGTGAGTTTATCGCTTACTGAGACCAGCGCCCGCCGGTAGTAGGGCGGAAGCCCCGCAGGGGCGTTCCGCCAGAC
>JASJBY010000162.1 GCA_030066245.1 Gammaproteobacteria bacterium | reverse complement strand
GGAGAGCAGCCGGGCACACCCAGCTGCACGGCATTGTTCGGTGCCGCGGAATGGCGCAAAGGCGACGACGCAGAGGCGCTGGTAGAGCGAGCCGAGGTTAACCTGGTCGCTCCGGAAGAGGGCGGCAGCCAGGGTTAGTCGCCGACAATCTCATAGGCGTGGGTTATGCGCGCTACCGCGCTCAACATGATGGACGCGGAGCAGTATTTTTCGGTCGAGAGCTGGACGGCTCGCCTCACCTGGGCATCTTGCAGGGCGGGGCCTTTGAGGCGGTAATGGACGTGTATGTGGGTAAACACTTTCGGCGGCTTGGATGCCCGCTCCGCTTGCAGCTCCACCACGCAGTCGGTCACGGTTTGCCGGGCCTTGCGGAGGATATGCACCACATCGAAGGCTGTGCAGCCGCCCATGCCAAGCAACAGCATTTCCATGGGGCGTGCACCGCGGTTGTTGCCGCCGTTCTCCGGCGGCCCGTCCATGACAAGGGCGTGACCGCTGCCAGATTCACCCACAAACGTGACGTCTTCTACCCACTTGATGCGTGCTCTCACCAGGGTTTCTCCGTGGCTGCCTTTCTCTCCGCGGAGAGCCTACCACAGTAGGGCTGGCGTGTTGTGCCTTGCCCCCATTGGTTTGCGAGAAGGAAAACTGACATAAGGGACAGGATGATGGCGACTCGATTGTTAATGCCAGAGCGCGGCGGTCCGACGGACGACCCGGTGCTCGAGCGATTCCTGGCATACTGCCACCGCCGCGTTTATCCAGCCAAAAGCGTCATTATCACGGCGGGCGATCCTTCGGAAGAGCTGTTCTATATCATCAAGGGCTCCGTGTCCGTGCTGATGGAAGACGACTCCGGGCGGGAGATCGTGCTTGATTATCTCAACACCGGGGAGTTCTTCGGCGAGCTTGGCCTGTTCGACGACCAACACCGCCGCAGCGCGTGGGTTCGGGCAAGAAGCCGTTGCGAGTTAGCGCAAATAAGCTATGAGAAGCTGCGCGCGGTCTTCAAGGACTCCGGCGAAATTCTCTACAAGATGTCGAGTCAGATGGCCAGACGGCTGATGCACACGAGCCGCAAGGTCGGTGATCTGGCTTTCCTGGATGTCTCCGGCCGGGTCGCGAGGGCGCTGCTCGACCTGTGCAAGGAGCCGGACGCCATGACCCATCCGGACGGTATGCAGATCCGGGTGACACGCCAGGAGCTGGGGCGGATTGCCGGCTGCTCCCGGGAGATGGTCGGCAGGGTGCTCAAGGACCTGGAGGAGAAACGCCTGGTCTGGGTGCACGGCAAAACCATTGTGGTCTATGGTACGCGTTAGATTGGCCTCCTGAATGCGCCTGCGGCGCTGAACGCAGCAGCCGCGAGGGTAGTCCGAGCCGCGGAGCTGAAACGGTTCGCGGCTTTGGGCCGCGCCTTCAACGCTCCGCAAACAGCGCCTGCAGCGTTTTTCCGGGGTCCGGGGCCTTCATAAATGCTTCGCCCACCAGGAAGGCGTGAACCCCATGTTGCCGCAGCATGGTCACGTGCTCCTGGGCGTGGATCCCACTCTCGCTCACCACTGTCCGGTCGTTGGGGATGCGTTCGATAAGCTCGACAGTGGTCTCCAGCCGGGTTTCGAAGGTATGCAGGTTGCGATTGTTGATGCCCACCAGGGGTGCTCCCAGCGCTAAAGCACGCTCCAACTCGGCTTCATCGTGAACCTCGACCAGCGCATCCATCTCCAGGTGGGCGGCCAGTCCAGCCAACTCGCTCAGCTGTGCATCACCCAGCGCGGCAACAATCAGGAGTATGCAATCCGCGCCGAGGGCCCGCGCTTCGTATACCTGGTACTCGTCGACGGTGAAGTCCTTGCGCAGGACCGGTAAGGCGCAGGCAGCCCGGGCAGTTTGCAGAAAAGCATCAGCGCCCTGAAAGAAGTCTTCGTCCGTGAGCACCGAGAGGCAGGTGGCGCCGCCGTTCTTGTAGCTGACTGCGATTGCATGCGGGTCAAATGCTTCGCGCAGGACGCCCTTGCTGGGTGATGCCTTTTTGACCTCGGCAATCACGGCAGCCTTGCCCCCCTGATGACGTGCTCTAATTGCGGCCAGAAACGGGCGGGGTGGACCTGCCAGCTGCAGTCGCTGACTGAGCTCCGATAGTGGCAGGCGCCGGCTCCGTTCGGCTACCTCCTCAGCTTTTCGCTGCAGGATCCTGCGCAGGATATCGGGTGTTTCACGCATGCGCGCCTCGGCGTATTCAGAAGCTGTTGGTCAGTGCGACCAATGTCTCCAGCTTCTCCGCCGCTGCGCCGCTCGCGATGATTTCCTGGGCACGCGAAACGCCATCGGCGAGGCTGGAGACCAGGCCGGCCGTGTAGATGGCGGCCCCCGCATTCAACGCCACCACATCCAGGGCGGGTCCGGCCTGATTGGCCAGCACGGCCCTCAGGACCGCCACGCTCTCCTCCACGGAGCTTACCCGCAATGCCTCCAGCGGGGCACGCGTGATGCCGAACCGATCGGGCGTGATGGTGTAGGTGCTGATGCTGCCGGCCCTTAGCTCCGCCACAAGGGTCGGTGCGCCGACGCTGATCTCGTCGAGCCCGTCCCCGGAGTGAACCACCAGCACGTGGTCGCTTCCCAGCCTGTCGAGCACCTGGGCCATGGGCTCCACCCAATCCCGGCTGAACACGCCCAGCAGCTGATTCGGTGCGCCGGCAGGGTTGGTCAGCGGTCCGAGGAGGTTGAACACGGTTCTGACCCCCATTTCCTTACGCGGTCCTATCGCATGCTTCATGGCGCTATGGTGGCGGGGTGCGAACATGAAACCCAAGCCGACTTCATCCACACAGCGGGCAACCTGTGCCGGCGAGATTTCCAGCTTCACGCCCGCCGCCTCCAGCACATCCGCGCTGCCAGAGCGGCTGGATACGGAACGGTTGCCGTGTTTGGCCACGCGACCGCCGGCGGCCGCCACCACGAAGGCGCTGGTGGTGGAGATGTTGAAAGTCCCCGCGCTGTCGCCGCCGGTGCCGACGATGTCCACCACGTGTGCACCCGTGACTTCGACGCCGGTGGCCAGATCGCGCATCACTCGGGCCGCCGCAGCGATCTCGGTGACCGTCTCGCCCTTCATGCGCAGGCCGATCAGGAACCCGGCGATCTGAGCCGGCGTCGCCTGGCCTGTCATGATGCTTCCCATCACAGCGGTCATCTCCGCTTCGCTCAGGTCCCGCCGCTCGGTCACGGCACGTATCGCCGTTTGCATGTCCATAGGTTCAGATGTCCGTGCTCAACGCGACGGCGCTCGGCTGCAGCTGGCCCGAGCATGCCGGCGGTGCGCATCGGCGCGCCGCCCCGCAGCTCGAAACACTAGTTTTCCAGGAAGTTCCGCAGTAACGCGTGGCCGTGTTCGGTCAGTATGGATTCCGGGTGAAACTGCACGCCTTCCACCGCGAGCTCCCGGTGGCGGACGCCCATGATTTCGTCCATTGTCCCCGACTCGTCCTCCGTCCAGGCGGTGACGTCCAGACAATCGGGTAGCGTGGACTTCTCGATTACCAACGAGTGGTATCGCGTTGCCTCCAGGGGATCATCCAGTCCTCGGAAGACGCTGGCCCTGGTGTGGTTGATCAGGGATGTCTTGCCATGCATGACCCGATGGGCGTGGACAATACGTCCGCCGAACACCTGGCCTATGCACTGATGTCCCAGGCACACGCCCAGGATAGGTATCCGTCCGGCGAAGGCACGGATGATGTTCATGGATTCTCCGGCCTCGTCGGGCGTGCAGGGCCCGGGTGAGACAACAATGTGACGTGGCGCGAGGGTTTCCACCTGGGCGACACCGATACGGTCGTTGCGGAACACTTTTACCTCGGCCCCCAGCTCGCCAAGATACTGCACCAGGTTGTAGGTGAACGAGTCATAGTTATCGATCATCAGGAGCATGACTCACACCTCGTAGGTCGGCGCGTGGAGGCCGGCCTCTGCGCGTGCCACGGCGCGAAAGATGGCACGACCCTTGTTCATGGTCTCGTCCCACTCTCTTGACGGCACTGAGTCGTGTACGATGCCTGCGCCGGCCTGGATATGCAGGGTTTCGCCCTTGATCACCGCGGTCCGGATTGCGATGGCCGTGTCCATGTCGCCACGCCAGTCCAGGTACCCGACCGCGCCCGCGTACACGCCCCGCTTCACGGGCTCCAGCTCGTCGATGATCTCCATGGCCCGAATCTTGGGCGCGCCGGCGACCGTGCCGGCTGGGAAGGTGGCGCGCAGGGCATCGACGGCCGCCAGTCCTGGTTTCAGGCTGCCCACCACGTTGGACACGATGTGCATGACGTGAGAGTAGCGCTCGATAACCATCTGCTCGGTGACACGCACGCTGCCGATCTTCGACACTCGACCCGCGTCGTTGCGTCCCAGGTCAATCAGCATGAGGTGTTCGGCCAGCTCTTTGGGATCGGCGAGCAGATCTCTTTCCAGCACCTGATCTTCCTTCTCGCTGGCGCCTCTGGGGCGAGTGCCGGCGATAGGTCGCACGGTGACCAGGTCGCCTTCCAGGCGTACCAGGATCTCGGGTGACGAGCCGACGATATGAGCGTCACCCAGGTCCAGGTAATACATATAGGGCGACGGGTTCAGGCCCCGCAACGCCCGGTACAAGTCCAGCGGCGGCGATCGAAACGGAATCGACAGGCGTTGAGAGAGCACGACCTGCATAATGTCGCCATCGACGATGTACTGCTTGGCCCGTTCCACGGCGGCCTCGAAGCCCTCGCGGCTGAAGCCGGAGACGAAGTCAGTCTCTGCAATCTGCTGTGGCTCGTCGGCGCTGCGGTAGTCGGGCGTCGCGCGTCGCAGGCGCGACGCCAGCTCTTCCAGGCGCGCCTGCGCATCGTCCCAGGCGCCGGTATGCCCGGGGTCGGCGAGGCACATGAGAAAGAGCTTCCCACTCAAATTGTCGAAGACCACCACCTCGTCCGATGCCATGAGCAGGATGTCGGGCATGCCCAAGGGGTCGGGATTGGGGCATGCCCCGAGCCGCGGCTCGATGTAACGGACCGTGTCGTAGCCGAAGTAACCGACCAGCCCGCCTGCAAAACGCGGCAGCCCGGGGAGCTCAGGAGCCCGATATCGTTGTTGATACTTGGCGATCCACGCCAGGGGGTCGGCTGTCCGCTCTTCCTCGAGCGTGCCGTCATCGGTTTCTACGCTGACCGTGTCGCCGCGGACCATGAGGCGAGTCCGGCTCGGCAGCCCGATAATGGAGTAGCGTCCCCATTTCTCTCCGCCGTGCACGGACTCCAGGAGATAGGAATAGGGGCCGCCAACGAGCTTCAGGTAGGTGCTGAGGGGCGTATCCAGATCCGCGAGGACCTCGCGAATCACGGGTACCCGGTTGTATCCCTGACCACCCAACTGTGAGAACTGCTCACGTGTCGTCATCATGCTCGGCGTGCTCCGGGACAGACAGGGGGAAAGCTGGTGAGCATTCCGCCGGCGGCGGATATGCAATGGTAAGGCAGGACTCCTCGTCGAGGCTCGCCCGCAGTCGGTAGTCGGTCATTGGCCTTGCGATGCGGCCTTCAGCAGTCCGGGCAGCTCTGCCAGCGAGTCGATGACCGCATCCGGGCGGGCTTCGCGGATGTCCATGCCGTGGTTGTAGCCGTAGCTCATGCAGACGATCTGAAAGCCCGCGGCCCGGGCCGCTTTCACGTCGCTCACCGAATCACCCACCATCAGAGCCTCCCGGGGCGCCACCGAGAAGAACTCTGCGGCGTGCAGCAGGGGTTGGGGATCCGGTTTCTTGCGGGGCAGGGTGTCGCCGCTGACGACGATGGCGAAAGCATCGCGAATGCCCAGATCTCTGAGCAGGGGCTCAGTGAAGCGGGCGGCCTTGTTGGTCACGCAGCCCAGCGGATAGCCCGCCGCCTTCAGGTCAGCCAGCGCCTCGGTGACGCCCGGGTAGAGCACGCTACGCCTGCTGGTGTTCTCCTGGTAGAGTTTGATGAAGATGGGGTACGCCTGCTGATACAAGGCGTCTTCGGGCTCGCCTTTCAGCGTGCCGGTGAGGGCACGCTGCACGAGCCGCTCGACGCCGTTGCCCACCCACTGCCGAACCTGCCCCTCGCCACGTTTCGGCAGCCCCAGGTGGTCCATCATGGCGTCCACACAGAAGGCCAGGTCGGGAACGCTGTCCACCAGGGTGCCGTCCACGTCTATCAGCAGCATGGCCGGATTGCGCCTGAGCGCCGATGCCGACCCCTGGGCCGTGGACGGGTGGGAAGGCAATGCCTGTTTGCCGCTCACCGCCGCAGGCCTCAACTCTGCGCCTTGGCCAACTCGTCGCGCATGGCTCGTACCGTGGCGTGGTAGTCCTCGGTGCCGAAAATCGCGGAGCCCGCCACGAAGGTGTCCGCACCCGCCTCGGCAATCTCGCGGATGTTGCCTACCTTGACGCCGCCGTCGATCTCCAGACGGATGTCGTAGCCGCTCTGGTCGATGATCTTGCGCGCTTCCCTGAGTTTCTCCAGCGTGGCCGGAATGAATTTCTGGCCGCCGAATCCCGGGTTCACGGACATCAGCAGCACCATGTCCACTTTGTCCAGCACATACTTCAGGTACTCCAGAGGCGTGGCGGGGTTGAACACCAAGCCGGATTTGCAGCCCGAATCCCTGACCAGAGCCAGAGAGCGATCCACATGCTCCGAGGCCTCGGGGTGGAAAGTGATATAGGTGGCACCTGCCTTGGCGAAATCCGGGATGATGCGGTCCACCGGTTTAACCATCAGGTGGACGTCTATGGGGGCTTCGACGCCGTGCTTTCGCAGGGCTTCGCAGATCAGCGGCCCGATGGTGAGATTGGGCACATAGTGATTGTCCATGACGTCGAAGTGCACAATGTCCGCGCCAGCGTCCAGTACCGTATTCACTTCTTCACCCAGACGAGCGAAGTCGGCCGAGAGGATGGAGGGGGCTATCAGATACTCGGGCATGGTAGTGGCTCCCGCCTGAAAAATGCCAAACTCTAACCGATATGCGGATCTTTTTCAGGCGAACTGTGGTGCTGACAGCACTTGCCCGGCCGCGCCTGGCAGGACGGCATCGCTCCTCTGACCCAGCCGGTGTCTGCGGCGTCAGTGGTTCATCAGCCGGGCTATGCGCCGGACGTAAAAGCGGGTTTCTCTCGGCGAGTGTTGCGCGACCGTCTCCCAGCTCTCGGGATTGCTCTCCTCGCGCGAGGCGCGGCGCTGCGCTCTGCGTATGGTCCCGTAGCCGGCATTGTAGCTGGCGAAAGTGAAGTTCAAGCGCTCGCTCTTCGCCGGCAGGCGCTTCACCCATCTGCGGTACAACATGCGGTCGTAGTAGATGGCGGCGGCGATATTCCAGCGCGGTTCGTTGATGGCGAGGAAGTGAGGGTTCTGGCTGCGGATCTCCTCATAGGTGCTGGGCAGGATCTGCATGATCCCTCGCGCCCCGGCGCTGCTCCTGGCATGAGGCCTGAGATTGGACTCGGCTATTCCCTGGGCTTTGAACCAATGCCAATCGAAGCTCGGTCCGAAATAACGCTTTGCGTATTTGCGGAAGTAGCCGTCGTATTGCTTGTCCCAGTGATCCGAGAAGACCGGCTTGTCGAAAGAGGCGGCGCCGACGGTGGTGGCGAGGGCTAGAGCGGCAAGCGCTGCCGCGCCGCGTGACATCAGTTCAAGCCCAGGCCGATTACCAAGCCCATGGCCACGCCGACGCCGATGAAGATGCCCATCACCATCATTCCGATGGCGGTGTTCCCCTTGCCGAGTTCCTGGCTGATGCTGAAATCGACAAGATGGTTGAACAGCTTGCAGCCCAGCCACATGAACAGGAGGGTCAACGCCCCGCCCATAACGGCATAGATGAAGTTCAGAAGGATGGGGTCGACCGTATCGCTCATGAGAGTCGCTAAGCTTCCATTCTTGAGTCCGTCCTCAAGGTTAGTTTCTCGTCAGCTGTTCCTCAAGCCTTGAGGTCTCACCGCAGTGCCGGCTATTCGGAGCCACTGGGTATGATGCAGGTGACGGCTCAGAAGCCGCGCGCTTCCCGAACCCTCTCGTAGGCGGCCTTTATCTCCTGGGTTCTCTGGGTGGCCACCTTGACCATTTCCTCCGGTAGGCCTTTCGCTACGAGCTTGTCCGGATGGTGCTGGCTCATCAGTCGTCGATACGCTCGTTTGATATCGGGCGGCTCCGCGCTGGGCGACACATTCAGCATGGCGTAAGCGTCCTGCAGGCTGACACCCTTCTCGGGCGCGGCACGGCCGGCGCCCGCGCGGAATCCCTGCCGGGCACGGGTCATGGCGTCGAGAATGCCGAGCTCATAGCGGGAAAAGCCGAGCTTCTCGCAGATTTGCAGCAGCACCCGATGCTCGCGGGGGTCGAGCACACCATCCGCGTAGGCAGCCGCGAGCTGGATTTCGATGAACAGCCGCAGCAGGTTTCTACGCCCACGACATTCCCGGCGCAGCTGGTCAAGGATCTCGGCCAGATCGAAGTCACGCTGGCGGCCTTCTCGAAAGAGGCTCTGCGCCACCTGTTTCAGCTCCGCGTCCAGCCCCATCTGGTCCATGATGGCCGCGGCCGTGCGCACCTCGTCTCGGGTGACGCGACCGTCTGCCTTGGCCAGGTAACCCATAACGGCGAAGCTGGCGGTGAAGAAGGCAGTCTGGGCGCGTTCCCG
>JASJBY010000021.1 GCA_030066245.1 Gammaproteobacteria bacterium | reverse complement strand
CTTGGGTTGCAATGTCGAAGGTCGTTGCGCCGCCCCCACCCACGGCGAAATCGACGGTCAGGCTCTCAGGCACCTTTATCTTCAGGTACTCCTGAAAGTCTATCGGCAATGCGTGCACGACTTTTTCGATCCCCTGCAGGGAGGCATCGACCGCTTCGGCCAGCTCGGACTGGGTATGCTCCAGGCCCAGCAGGCGCCGCAGCTGGTCGTAGAGCGCAGGGCTGTCCAAGTCCACTTCGACCAGGTCCACGGCATCGGGAAGCGTGTTCAGCAGCGGCTCTCCGAGCCCGATTTGCTTCAAAGCGAACTTCACGGGCAGCAGCGGCAGCTTGAGGGGCGCCGTACGGACGAACTTGGTGGAGCCTTGCCAACGTCCGCCAGTCAGGCTGAACTCCGGGGTGCGCAGACTGAACTCGGCAAACTCACCGAACTGCCAGTCCGACCAGGGTTCGCCGTCTTTCAGGTAGATTTCGAGACCGCTGATCGGCGAAGAGTCCAGGGTCAGGGTCGGGCTCTGGCTCAGGCGCAAGCGGGCGTCGAAAGAGCTGTTGAACACCTGGTGATTGGGCTTGCCGTTGCGGTCCCAGCCGAACAGCAGGTTGAGTTCCGGCGGTATGTCTATGCGCAGGCTCGCTGTCAGCTCGTTGCGCCCTTTGCCCAGCGAAACACCGATGCTGTTCAGGTGCAGCTTGGGCGCGCCGAGGTCGAGCACGTAGTCGTTGGCAAATGTGAGGCGCAGCGGAGGAATGGTGGGTTGCAGCGCGGTGGGGATCGGCTGCACGTCGATGGCGAAGCCGTGACGGCCTACGGCAAGGTATCCGTCCAGGCGTTGCGAGGGAAAGTACTCGGCGACGACGGGATCCACGTTACTGAACCAGATGTTCCCTTTACCGCCGAACTCCCATAGTCTGCCATCGTCCTGCTTGCTGTAGGTGAGCTCCAGCCGTTGTGCGTCGAGGTTGACTCTCGGCGCCTTGTCCTTGCCGGGCAACAGCGGGAGCGGCGCTATGTCGGGCTTGTCCGTGAACAGCTTAAGCTGCTTCTTCCCGTCCACCGAAGCGATTTCGACGCCGCCCAGCAGATCGAACAAGCCGTCCACAGCAAGCGCCAGCTCACCGCTTACTGCGAAAGCCGACGTCCCGTCGCCTGCCCCACTGTCGATCGCCACGCTCAGGCTCTTGATGCCGGCGGAGCCAACCTGGTCCCACTTCACGATATCGATGTGCTGCGACGCCTCGGTGCTGAAGCGAAGCGTCTTGCCCTCGTCGTAAGCGGCGGAGAGGGTTGCCGAGACACCTGCCACCTCCACGCCCAGCTTACCGTCTGCATTCCAGGTGCCGCCGCCGGCGGCGAATGCCAGGTGAAACTGCTGTACGGCGAAGTCTGCCGCGAGCACGGAAGCCCGGTCACTCGCTATCGCTACCCTGCACGTCGTCTCCGAGCTGGTATGGTTGATTTCCAGCTCGACACGCTGGAATGCCAGGCCGCCTGCAACGGGGGGCAGTGTCCAGTCGCCCTCGGCGCTGCCCGACACGGACAATTCGCCGCCCGCAGGTGCGAGTGAGAAGCGTACATCGACAAGCTCCACGTCGGGCAGCTCGGCCGGCAGATGCAGGTCGCTCAGAAGGCGCTGCAACAGCTGGCTGAGCGCAATGCGGGGAAGCCGCCCGCTCAGCTCGAACCCTTCCTGGTACACGCCCGTCAGGTTGGCGTAGGAGCCGACCACGTCCAGCGCGCCGCCGAGCATGGCCTGATGCACCAGCTCGCCCGTCGACCAATCCAGTTGCAGAGCGGCATGAAAAGCTTTCAGCGCCGGGAGTGATGCGACAAGCTTGATGTCGTCGTTTACGGCGATGCGGCAGGCGACTTTTTCCAGTGCGCGTCGGCTGAGATTGACCTCTATCGCCAGGTCGTAGATCGTCACACCGATCCCGCTGATCTGCTCGGGCACCAGCTGCGCCACATCGGTGCCTGCAATCCGGCTGAGATCGCCCAGATCAGGCAGCGGAATCCGCGGTGTCTGCACGGCCAGCCGCCAGTCGCCCTGCGCATCGAAGCGTGTGACGGCGGCGGCCACGTCAATTCCCCCGATGCTGAACGTGCCGAGCACATAGCCGGTGAGCCCGGTTGCGTCGCCGGGGTTCAAGACGAGGTTGATGCGGAGATCGGAGAACGTTAGACGGTCTTCGATTATGGGCCAGTCTTGAGCACAGCCGATGGCGAAGGCGCAGCGCTCGAAGCGGCTGAAATCTTCCGCCAGCTCGAGCCGCAGATAGGTCAGCTTCATCCCGCCGAGTGCGGCAAGCCCCGCCGGCAGGTGGCCACTGAAGTCCGCCACGCCCAGCAGTCGCGTCAACTCGGCCAGATCGGACAGTGTGAGCGCAGGCTCGCAGCTGAACTCGATCGCACCGCTCGGCGCCGGGACGCGAAGCACGGCGGGGACCGAGAACCCTCCTTTAAAATCCCCGGTGCCGCGCAGCTCGAACTCGACTTCGTTTGAATCGTCCCCGTCGGGATCGAAGGCAAACGACAGCGCCAGCGCCGGTTGCGAGATGGTGATGGACCCGTCCAGCAGTGACAGGAGCCCTTGCGACGCGGTCGCATCGGCGACCTTAACGTCGAGCAGCAGCGACTCCAGATGGCTGGCGTCGGGTGACAGACGGGATGCTGCGTGGACAAGCTCCCAGACCGGGTTGTTGAAAGCATCCCCGGTTGCGGCGACCAACAGGTGCTCAGCCGTGCTTAGCATCGCATCGACCGCAGCTTGCGCGTTCGACCTGAGGTCGTCGCTGAGCGCGCCGAGCTCGCCGCTTACCCCCGCGCGAATCGTTCTGATTAACGTTTCTGACATGGGTAAGCCCGCCCCAGAGAGCTGCCGGTCGTGCGGGTCAACGGTTCACAAGCCCCGGTAAGGCACCGGGTCGAAAACACGCGTCGCCACATCTGCCTCGAAGCCGTACGGATAGCCCTCCAGGAGCCCGCGATAGGTCACGAAGTCCTCCACCAGCATATAAGCCATACCGGGTGACAGCTCACCTTCCAGGTTGTTCTCCATTATTCGGGTCAGCAGAAACACCTGCAGCTGGGTCCGGTCGTCGCCGATCAGATTGGCGTCGCGGGTAATGTAACGCGGCAGCGTTGCGTTCATTGCCATCATGGCACTGCGAATGGAGCCGAGTTGGGCTGCCTGGATCACGGACGGGGCTAGCGTGCGCGCCTGGTTGTCCATCTGCCGGCGCAAGTCGTAGCCTCGGGCCATGTCGGCGAGGAGGTTGACCCCCCGCAACCAGTGATCCCAGGGCAGCAGACGCTCCACCAGCTGCCTGTACTCGCGTTCGCGGCCTGCGATCGGTTCCTTGATACGCTTCTCCACCAGGACGCGGCGTTGCTCGTTCTCGTCGCCGACCCATTTGACGATATCTTCGTAGTCCTTCTCGCGCGCCTGGTGCTGCCCCCTGATCTCCGGCTCCTGTTTTTCGGGGGATTCCGCGAACACGTTGGCCAGCCCGCCTTTCTCCACATAATCGTTGCAGAACCTCTGTGCCTGCTTGGCGAGATTCGGATTGCTTTGCGCTAGTGAGGGTTGCAGCGAAGCCAGGTAGTTCTTCGTGTACGTCTCCGCACTGGGCCGATGCCTCACGGGGATCGTGCCCGCCAGGGCGTAGGCGGCGGCGCCGATCACCTGCAGGCGACATCCGGTGCCTTTGGGCCGGGTTTCCAGCCCGAGCACGGTTTCATACGGGTTGTCGCCCAGCCGTTGATTGATGTCGTAGATGGGTCGCAGGCGTTTGCGAATAACGTCCGACAGTATCCTGCCAACCGCACCGTCAGCCATAGGGTCCTGCCCGAGCGCGAAGACATAGAAGTCGACGTTCTCCTCGTGCACATTGTCTTCTGGGGTTCTACCGTCGATCTTCTTGGCCGTTACCGTGAGCTTGTGTGTGGTCTTGTCTCTGACGATCTTGAAGCCGCTCCGCTTTACCCGAATCGCGTTTTTCTCAAGTTCGTTGACGTGCTCCAGCTGGTTCCCCTTGAGCACGACCGGTCTGGTGCGCCCGACCAGCCAGATGATGTTCTCGTGCGCGATCCCGCAGGCACCGGCTCGTTCCACCGCATCGATAGCAGCATTGGGCCCATGCACGACAATCCGTTTGCCGGCGAGATTCTTGGATTCAAGGTGGTCAAAGCTCCAGCGCATGAACTCGTCCAGGTTCATCACCGTGCGTGCCTTCTGATTCGCTTCCTCGTCGCGGATCTGTTTGGCCCAGCCCGGCACCCGGTGTGGTCCCGCTCCCATACCGACCACGACTTTCCTGGCCCGGCACCGGCCTCCGTTTGCGGTTCTCACACTGAACAGCTTGCGCGTCGTGTTGAAGCGAATCGCAGTAACGTCATCCTGCACCTGCGTCCGTATCTCAGCCTCAGCAAAAATTCTCGCCGTTTCGTCTGCAAACGCATCGCGGTCGAAGTACGCCGGATCGAAGGTGGGAACCTGCTCCTTCGCATACCCGATGAGTTGGGCCTGTTGATTGATGTAGCCGCGACCACGCCCGGACGGGTTGTCGCCTCTCCATGGATCGACCTGACCGATAAAAACGGTGCGTTCGTGGTCGTAGGTGGGCGGCAGGGAGTTCAGGTAGTAAGCGATACTGGCGCCCCGGCCTACGAGTGCGAGTTCGTAGACCGCACTGTCGTCACATGACGATGCGGTTGTAGGATGTCGATCCGGGTTTCTGATCAGGTCGCACAACGCAGCGATGAAATAGCCTCGCTGCTGTCGGTCACCTGGGACGTCGGGTTTGGCGGGATCACCGAGATCAACAAGGCCGTAGTCTTCGACAGTGTCGTGCATGCGTTTAATCGCCTTCTCGATCTGTGCGAACTGACCCGCCTCGTTGTCGGCAGCGATCGATTGCGGCAGTCCGCGGGCGACCATACGTTGGACCCTGTCGGTGGGAAAGCCGCTTTTTCTCAGATAGCCTTTGACTTCCCTAAGAATCTCCTCCGGTTTCGGATCCCGCCCGTGGCGAAACCGAACCTGGCATTGCAGGAGCGGCCTGTCAGCGCCAAACCCAAGGAAGCTCTGCTGCACCACGTGGACCAGCTCGTGGGCAAGCAGGTGCAGGGCTTCGGGCGATTGGGGCGGGAATTCAGCTTCCGCAAAATAGAGATCGCGGCCGATGGTGAATGCCCGTGCCCCCAGGAGTCGGCACCAGAAATCGGCATAGCCGTCGGTATGGATGCGGGCGAGGTCGGTCGACCACGCAGGTAAGGCCCGCATTGCGCCACGTGCAGCGTTCGGCAAGGCCCTGCCTCGCCCGGCGCCCGTTAGGATGTATCTGGCGAGGGCGTGTTCGCCAGGAGGTGCCTGATACCGCGTCGGCTGCAGCATCGACGCTGGATGTTCAGTCCGGCAACCGGTGATGCGATCGGCGACGGCATCCGCCTGCTGCTCCAGCGTCGCGCGCAGCGACTCTCTCTGGCCGTGGGCTTCCATGTTCTTCTCCCTGACCGACCGCATTGCACACCCGGTCGTCTCGCATTGTCAAGCTGTTCGGGGGAACACGGCGGCACCCGGAGAGACCGGGAGATCATGTCCTCATTGGGCAGGCTGACGTCTGCCGCGCCACGCAATCGGTTGACGACACAACGCCCCGTAGCTCACCATCCTTGCACAGAACTCACTACACACGATTCACCAGTCACTATTCACTGCTCACTGGGAAGCCATGAGAATCGGACAAGGCTACGACGCGCACAGATTCGCCGAGGGCCGGCCACTGGTGCTGGGGGGCGTCCGGATACCACACGATATGGGTCTGGCGGCTCATTCCGACGGGGATGTTCTGATTCATGCCCTGTGCGATGCGCTGTTGGGTGCGGCTGGACTGGGCGATATCGGGCGACATTTTCCAGACTCCAGCGCGGAGTTCGCGGGCATCGACAGCCGTATACTGCTGCGGCGGGTGGTGGCGCGTCTGCAGCGGGACGGCATGTGGGTGGTGAACGCGGACATGACCGTGGTGGCTCAGTCGCCGAAGCTGGCGCCTCACATTGCAGGCATGCGGGAGGCGCTGGCCTCTGATCTGCAGCTAGAGCCCTCCCGCGTGAACATTAAGGCCACCACCACCGAGGGCATGGGCTTCGCGGGCCGGGGGGAGGGCATAGCCGCCTACGCCGTCGCGCTGGTGGAGGACTAGCGCTGCGGGCGCCGGACCCACTCGCGTTTGCTTTCGGGACGCCGGCCGTTCGCGCACGCGTCCGGGAGCGGCCGGAGGATTTCCAGGTGGTCGAGCTCCTCGGTTTCGACGCCGACGGCGAGGGCGACCACGCGCTGGTTCAGGTGCGCAAGCGAGGCCTGAACACCCAGGCCGTGGCCCGGCAGCTGGGGCGCACCGCCGGCGTGCGCGCTGTGGACGTGGGTTATGCCGGCCTGAAGGATCGGAACGCCGTCACCGTTCAGTGGTTCAGTGTCAACCTGTCGGGCGTCAACGAACCGGACTGGTCTCGGCTGGACGGGGACAATATGCGCATCGTCCAGGTTGCCCGTCACCGGCGCAAGCTCAGACGCGGTGTGCACCGCGGCAACCGATTCTCCCTGCGTCTGGTGGAGGTAGAGGGCAGCCGCGAGGAGCTTATCGACCGGCTGCGCCTGGTCTCCGAGCGGGGGGTTCCCAACTACTTCGGCGAGCAGCGTTTCGGCCGGAATCAGGCCAACCTGGCGCGTGCCTACGCGCTGCTCAGCCGGGAGTCGCGCGAGCGGGACGGGCACAAACGGGGCCTTTATCTGTCCGCCGCACGGGCCATGCTGTTCAACCGGGTGCTGTCGGCTCGGGTCGACCAGGGTGCCTGGGACAAGGCGCTGCCTGGTGACGTCATGATGCTGGCGGGCACCCACAGCATCTTTCTCGCCCGGGTGGTGGACGAGGCCATCGACTCGCGTCTCGCCGCGGGCGATATCGAAGCCACTGGTCCGCTCTGGGGCCGGGGCAAAGCGCCGGTGAGCGAGGATGCAGCGCAGATTGAGCGGGAGGCACTACGCGGGTGCGAGGACTGGTGTCGGGGGCTGGAGGGCTTCGGCCTGAAGCAGGAGCGACGACCGTTGCGGGTGCGTCCGGTCGACATGGCTTGGGAATTTCCGGAAACGGACGTGCTGGCCTTGAGCTTCGCCCTGCCGGCGGGTGCCTATGCGACCACGGTGCTTCGCGAGCTGGTGGTCAGCGTTTGAGCAGCACGTAGACCGCGCCCGTGCCTCCGTCCACGGGCCGGGCCGAGCAGAATGCTAGGACCTCCTCGCGCTGACGCAGCCAGTGATCCAGTTTTCTTTTCAGCACCGGCTGGCCCAAGCGGGATCCCCGTCCCTTGCCGTGGATGATGCGCACGCAGCGGTTGCCGGCGAGGCGAGCCTCCCGTAGGAAGTCGGCGACCGCCCGCTTCGCCATCTCCGCGGTCATGCCGTGCAGATCGAGGGCGGCGGTCACGCAGAGCTGGCCGCGCCGCAAGCGCCGCATCACGCCGTGCTGCAGTCCGGGTCGGGCGTACAACAACTCCTCACCGGTTTCCATGTCGGCGGGGTCACGCTCTTCGAACAGCATGTCTTTGATGACCTGCTGCTCGTCGAGGCGGGTCTGCACGGGGGTTGGCGCCGGCCGGCCTTTCACCTGGCTGATGCTGTCATGGCGAAGCCGCTTCACCGGCCCCACGGCGGAGCGGAACAGCTCCTTCTCTTCGTCCGACGGCTCGCGATGCTTCGTCATGCCAACGCCTCGGGCGCACACGGTAGAACACTCCCGGGGAGCTTAGCACAAGGCAGCGCGGGCGGGCCTGAGACGACTGACGGCGGGGCATCGGACCCGAGGAGGTTGCAACAGCCGCAAGGGCTAGCCGATCCATTTTCGGGCGTTGCGGAATATGCGCATCCACGGCCCATCCTCATCCCAGCCGTCCGGCCGCCAGGAGTACTGCACCGCTCGGAACAGGCGCTCCGGGTGCGGCATCATGATGGTGAAGCGCCCGTCCTCGGTGGTGAGACCGGTGATGCCGCCCGCTGAGCCGTTGGGGTTGGCGGGGTAGCGGTCGGTCGGCTCGCCGTGGTTATTCACGTAGCGCATCGCTACGAGCCCCCGCTCCTCCAGCTGCCGGCGGTCGGTGTCGGCCCTGTACTCCACCCGCCCCTCGCCGTGGGCAATGACCACGGGCAGCACGGAGCCGGACATGCCTTGCAGGAACAGCGACGGCGAATCCGGCACCTCGACCATTGCCATGCGCGCCTCGAACTGCTCGGAGCGGTTGCGGACAAAGCGCGGCCACTGCCCGGCGCCGGGAATGAGCGCGTGCAGGTGCGAGAGCATCTGGCAGCCGTTGCAGACGCCCAGGGCAAAGGTGTCCGGACGGGCGAAGAAGCTGCTGAACTGCTCTCTGGCGCGGCTGTTGAAGAGCGCCGACTTGGCCCAGCCGCCGCCCGCTCCCAGCACATCGCCATAGGAGAAGCCGCCACAGGCCGCGAAACCCTGGAAGCTCTTCAACGAGATCCTGCCCTCCAGGATGTCGCTCATGTGCACGTCGACGGCGTCGAATCCGGCCCGGTCGAAGGCGGCTGCCATCTCCAGCTGGCCGTTAACGCCCTGTTCGCGCAGCACCGCGACAGGGGGATGGCGCCGCACCACATAGGGGGCGGCAACATCGTCGTCGGGGTCGAAGGAAAGCCGACAGGACAGGCCCGGGTCGTCGGTGTCCAGCAGCCGGTCGAACTCCTCCCGGGCACACTCCGGATCGTCCCGCCTGGCCTGCAGGCGGTAGGTGGTCTCCGACCAGATGCGGTGCAGCCGCATCAGAGGCTCGCTCAACACGGGCTCGCCTTTGCGGGAGAGCAGCAGTCGCCGGTCGCCGTTCAGCGTGCCCAGGTTGTGAACGTGACCCGCCAGGGCATCGGTGCCGGTCAGGGTCTCCACGACCGACTCGAGGTCCGCCGCCCGCACCTGCAGGACGGCGCCCAGCTCCTCGTTAAAAAGGGCCGCCAGGTTGCTCCCGGGGAGGCCGTCCAGGGACACGGTCACGCCGGTGCGGCCGGCGAAGGCCATCTCGCACAGGGTCACCAGCAGACCACCGTCCGAGCGGTCGTGGTAAGCCAGCAGCTTGCCATCCCCGTTCAGGCGCTGGACGGCCTCGAAGAAGCCGCGCACTGCCTCCGGGCTGTCCAGATCGGGCGGCTCGTCGCCGAGCTGCTCGTGCACCTGGGCCAGAGCCGAGCCGCCCAGGCGGGATCGGCCCAGGCCCAGGTCGACCAGGAGCAGGCGTGTCTCGCCCTGGTCGGTGCGCAGCTGGGGCGTCAGGGTCCCGGCCACGTCCTGCACCGGTGCAAAGGCCGACACGATCAGGGACAGGGGAGCGGTCACCGCGCGCTCCTCGCCCTGTTCATGCCAGACGGTCCGCATGGACAGGGAGTCCTTTCCCACCGGGATGGCCAGCCCCAGGGCCGGACACAGCTCCAGGCCCACGGCGCGCACCGTGTCGAACAGGGCGGCGTCCTCGCCCGGGTAGCCGCTGGCCGCCATCCAGTTCGCGGACAGAACGATGCTGTTGATGGCCCCGACGCGCGCGGCCGCAATGTTGGTGACGGCCTCGCCGACGGCCATGCGCCCGGAAGCCGGTGCATCCAGCAGGGCGACGGGGGTGCGCTCGCCGATAGCCATGGCTTCCCCTGTTCGCGCCTTGTAGCCGCTCGCGGTGACCGCGCAGTCGGCCACCGGCACCTGCCACGGGCCAACCATCTGGTCGCGGCTGACCAGACCGGTAACGCTGCGATCGCCGATGGTGATGAGAAAGGTTTTGTCGGCGACCGTGGGCAGGCGCAGAATGCGCTCCACCGATTCCTTCGCCGCCGCTGCGGAGATCTGCAGCGCCCCCCGCGGCACGGGGACGTGCTCAGCGTCCCGCAGCATCTTGGGCGGCTTGCCCAGCAGCACCTCCAGGGGCAGATTGATGGGGTCGTCGCCGAAGTGCCTGTCCTGCAGCCTGAGCCGCTTTTCTTCGGTGGCTTCGCCCAGGACCGCAAACGGGCAGCGCTCGCGCTGGCAGACGGCCTCGAACACCGGCATGTCCTCGGGCACCACCGCGAGCACGAAGCGCTCCTGGGCCTCGTTGCACCAGATCTCCATGGGTGACATGCCGGGATCGTCATTGGGGATTTCGCGCAGCTCGAAGCGGCCGCCGCGGCCGCTGTCGTTGACCAGCTCCGGCACGGCGTTGGAGAGCCCCCCGGCGCCTACGTCGTGTATGGCGACGACGGGGTTGTCTTCCCCCATGGCCCAGCACTGGTCGATGACCTCCTGACAGCGCCGCTGCATCTCGGGGTTGCCCCGCTGCACGGAGGCGAAGTCCAGATCCTCTTCGCTTTGACCGGAGGCCATGGACGAGGCGGCGCCTCCCCCCAGGCCGATGAGCATGGCGGGCCCACCGAGCACGATCACCCGGGCGCCGGGTGGAATGCGGCTTTTCTCGATGTGGGGCTCGCGGATGTTGCCCATGCCTCCGGCCAGCATGATGGGCTTGTGGTAACCCCTGATCTCGGGCCCCTCGGGACCCGGCACAGTCTCCTCGAATGTGCGGAAGTAGCCGCAGAGATTGGGCCGCCCGAACTCGTTGTTGAAGGCGGCCGCGCCGATGGGGCCTTCGATCATGATGTCCAACGCGGAGGCAATCCGTCCGGGCCTGCCGTGGTCGCTCTCCCATGGCTGCTCGAAGCCGGGAATGCGCAGGTTCGAGACGGAGAAGCCGCACAGTCCTGCCTTGCTGCGCGCCCCGCGCCCAGTTGCGGCTTCGTCACGGATCTCGCCGCCGGAGCCGGTCGCCGCTCCGGGGAACGGCGAGATGGCGGTCGGGTGGTTGTGGGTTTCCACCTTCATGAGAATGTGCACCGGCTCGCTCACGTGCCGGTAGCGGCCGGACTCCGGATCCGGCATGAATCGGGTCGTCTCAAACCCGCGTACCACGGCCGAGTTATCGTGGTAGGCGGAGAGCACTTCGCCCGGGTGCTGGCGGTGGGTGTTCTTGATGATCTCGAACAGGGACGCGTCTCTCGGCTCGCCGTCCAGCCGCCAGTCCGCGTTGAATATCTTGTGGCGACAATGCTCGGAGTTTGCCTGCGCGAACATCATCAGCTCCACGTCGTGGGGGTTCCGGCCCAGAGCGTTGAAGCTATCCGCAAGGTAGTCGATCTCGTCAGCACTCAGGGCAAGCCCCATGCTGCGGTTTGCCTGGGCCAGAGCGTCGCGGCCGCGGCCCAGAAGGTCGACGGTATTGAGGGGTGCCGGCTCTGCCCGGTCGAACAGGCGGTGCAGAGCTTCCTCGAAGTCGGTGAGCACTACTTCGGTCATGCGATCGTGCAGCAGGCCACGAAGCCGGTGCAGCGGCGGGTCGGGGATGACAGGGCCGGCGGGGGACTCAAGGAACCAGGCGACCCCGCGCTCCAGTCGCCGGACCTGCCGCAGGCCGCAGACATGGGCGATGTCCGTGGCCTTGCTCGACCAGGGTGAAATGGTGCCCGGACGGGGCAACACCAGCTGGAGCTGGCCGGTCGGCGGCCGCTCAGACGGCGCCGGACCGTAGTGCAGAATGTTCTCCAGCATGGCCCGTTGCTTGTCCTCCATCGGGGCCAGCAGATCGATGAAATGGACATATTCCGCGTTGATGGCCGTGATGTCGGCATGGATGGTGCGCATCTCACGCAGCAGCTTGTCGAGACGAGAGGCCGAAACCGTGGGGCAACCACGCAGATACATGACTTCCTCGGGTAAGGGCAAGGTGTAATGAGCCTGGCAGATGATAAAGCAAATCCAGGGTTGATAGCGTCCTCATCCAGGCTCGTCCGGGCGACGGTTGGCAAGGCCGACGATGCCTCCGCGAGCGTGCCCGTCTGCCGGGCCCGCGAGCGGTTCCACCGGTGTGCTAACATACCCGTGCCTTTCACCCACGCCCCGCTTAGCCAGGACGCCGGGGCGACTGTGCCGAGCTTGAGGATGAGACAACATGGCCGACGTCGAGAAGCCTGACGAGGGCAAGACCAAGGCGGGCGCCTCCGCCAAGAAAACCGCCGCCAAGAACACCGCTGCCAAGAAAACCGCCAAGAAGAAGCTGGTCTCCAAAAAGAAGTCGGTCGCGAAGAGCAAGGCGGCAGCCAAGACCGCGGCGGTGAAGAAGGTGGCAACACAGGCTGGAAGCACCGCGCCGACCGGGGTATCGCAGCCGGAGTCGGTTGCGCCGGCCAGGGTTGATGCTGTTCCCCCGGCGTCGCCTGCGCCCGTACCGGAGCCAGCGTCGCCCAGCCCATCGAGGCTGTCACCGGCCGCGTCCACCGAGGCCGAGCAGTCGGCCGCTCCCGGACCCTTGCCCACCGCCGAGGCCAGCGGACCGGCGCCGCCCCCTCCCCGGCCCGCCGGCGTGCAGCAGCCGGGCGCTAAGCCGCCACTCGCGCCGCCTCCCGCAGCCCAGAAGCCGGCCGGCCGGAGCCCGTGGAGAGCCATCATGCTTTGGGGGCCGATGCTGATTATCGGCGTTCTGGTGTTTGCGCTGGCGGAACGGAGGCCCGCGGAGGAGACCGGCTCCGCCCCGGGCGAGCCGGCGAGCGTGGCGGAGACCACGCCGACGCCAGCTGTAGGCGGCCAGTCCCAGGGTGCCGCCGCCGGTCCTATGGAGACGGACCCTTCGGTGCCGGCGGTTGCCGCGGAGACCGAGGCGAAGGAAGAGACGGGTGCTATGCCAGCATTACCGACCGGTCCCGGAGGTGAAGCACTAGGAGACTTCACGCCGGTTCAACCGGTGCTGCCCGAGGCGGCTTCCAAGCCGGGACAGGCAGCCGAAGGAAGAGAGCAGCCGACGGTCGTGCAAGCCGTGGAAAGCTCGCCCTCAGTCGAGCCCGTGCCGATGGCTAGCGGCCTCACGGTGGCCCCGGAGGAACCCCGGCCGGCTGCGCCGGAGCCCGCCGCGGAGAGGCCGTCAGCGCCGGAGGCCAAAGCCGTTGCCGCGGTGGCAGGGCCAGCCCCGATACCCGCCTCCACGGCGCAGCCTGCCGCGGGCGGCTATTTGCCCATGCCGACACCGCCCGATGCGGCCGCGAGCGCGGCGCGGACGCCACCCGTGCCGCCGGCGCGAGCGGAGCCTCCAGGCTACGCGCCACCCATGGCCATGCCGCCTGGCTATGCTGGTCGGCGGCAGTTTGAGCCTCAGCCGCCTCCCGGCTTGAGCTCTCCGCTACCCCTGCCCGGGCCCCGATACTTCGACCCGTACGCCCGTCGAGGCTCCGACGAGGACCTGCGCGAACCGCCGCCGCCTGCGACCGCCGAGGATATCTGGCCGGAACGGCCGGCAGCGCCCTCGGGTCCGCGGTACCAGCCGTACTATGCGCCGCCCACGCCGGGTCAACCCGCGCCGTACGCCTATCCTCCCGGTCAGGGTCCGTACGAGAGCGCACCCTACAGACGTTGATCTGACGGCTGTTGACCAGGGACTCCGGTCTGTAGCAAGGACGCTGACGACCCGTTCGCCATTGAACCGCCCGCGGCCGGGCCGCGTGCAGGGTGGTCATGTCAAGCCCCCCGGGCCTCGGTCGATACAGATAAACACACCCAGTCAGGGAACAGACCGGTCGGCCGTCCATGAACGCTCCAAACCTCAAGCGGATGTCTGGCGAGGCGGGGCGCGCCCGCGAGATACAGATCAGGACCCGGGACCTGACGGTGGGTATGTACGTAACCCGGCTGGACTCGTCGGCGGCCTTCGAGGGCACCGCGGTCGAGACCCCGGATGACATCGAGCGGCTGCGCAGCCAGTGCGATCACGTCTACATCGACCCCGAGCGTGGCGACCGCTACGCGTTCCTGTTGATTCCCCAATCGATTGACCCATAGCTGGCCTCGAGAGCCGTGGCTCAGCCGAGCCCGTGGTCGTCCTGCGGTATTTCTTTTTCTTACACTTCCCGCTCCGGCCCTCGGACGTCATCACTCGACTCACCCGTCGCGCTCCGCTTCGGCCGGATGGTCTTGCCACAGGATGCTCGCTGCTCATATAGTTCTGGCTTGACTCGCTGTGGTGCAACGGGAAGGACTGGTTATGACGCAAGGGTTGTCAGACAAGGACCAGGTGAGCGGGGCGTCGGAGCAGGGCGCCGAGCGCCCTGCGAAGGAGTCGGACGCCGGTAACGGTTTGTCGCGTCTGCTGGGCATGCTGAGGCGGCGCGACCGGGATGCAGGGCAACGCCGGGATGAGCCGGTCTCGGCGTCCCCCGGCACTGCTGCCGGGTCTTCGCCGAGCGCTGTCGTCGCGCAGCTTCAGGCGGAAATCGCCGAGTTAGAGAAACGCCTGGAGGCGCTGGAGGGCGACGAAGAGCCGGAGACCGACCAGGCCCGGATGCTGCAGCTGCTGCTGCGCAACCGCAAGGACGTACTGGAGAGGGCGAAGGCCCGCAAGTTTCTCCTGGACGGTGCCAGCTACGGCGTCAAGTAACCCTAGATAGCTGACCTGCAATACGCTACGGCCTGACCCGGTCGGGGTGTTGGCGTAGCGGCGTAGATGGCGAGCGGCGCAGGGAGAGCTTAAGCTCGGCATCTCCGCTTCTCGCCAGGCTACGGGAGAGGCGGGTCCGAACGGACATCCGGTGAATGGCCGTTCCGCCGAGCCGGCACGCCATGGATGGCGTGCCCCGGACTTGCCAGCGGTGCAGGAATGCACCGCGCCGCAAGGCCTGGCGAGATTTAGCGGAGCCAAGGCCCCGGCCGGGTCTCACATCAGCGGTATCGCCGTTTGTGATCGAGCTTTCCGAACAACTCTCTAGCGGGGCAGCTCGGTCACCCTGAGCAGGATGACGTTGTTCACGTTGGAATCGCGCCGCGTGGAGAACACGGTTCCGCGTCCTGAAGCGGTCGGATCCTCTTCTGAACCCCCGACCATCACCCATTCCCCGAGGCGGGCGGAGACCACCGTGTTGGCGCCCTGGATATCGAACTTGCCGCCATCGCGCCGGCTCTCCCGTGCCCGTTGCGGGTTGATCTCCAGGGTGACTCGGTCGCCGGTGATTCTGGGCAGGACGAGGAACCCGGTGTTGACGTCCTTGTAGCGCACGGAACCGCCACGACCCCGCCAGCCACCGTAGTACTGGTCGGCGACGGGAACGGAGCGGCCCGTTTGTATGAAAGCCTCCCGACCTTCCACGGTCTGGATGCGCTGCATCCCCACCTCGTTGTCCTGGCTTCGGTTGCTGAAAACCCGGCCGTTGAGGCGCCGGTTGTCGTCGCCCTCCACCGATACGTTCAGCCCCCGCCCGGGCCGGACCGACTCGTCCGCCGTGACCCTGACGTCTTTCTTCTGATAGCTGCCCGTGGCTTCCGCCAGGTATAGGCGCATATCCTCCCAGCGTCCCTGCCTGACGCTTATCAGCAGCCGGCGCGGCGCATGGTCGAGCTTGGAGAGCACGTCCTTGATGGCCTGCAGGTTATCCGGGGTTGTGCGCACCACGAGCTGGTTGTTCATGCCGGTGACACTGCCCGGCGGCGGCACCAGCGGTTGAATCGCCGGGATGATTTCCTCCAGGGTGCGATAGCCCAGGGGAATGACCTCGGTGACCAGCGTCTGGGCAGCGACCGGAGCAGCCGCCAGCAGGGTCAGCAGCATAAGGAGCACTCGGGACACGTATCTCATATTCTCATCTGCCTCAAATTGGGATCCTGTGTGGCGATGGCCCACATTTCTTCGAACTTTCGCTGCAGATCGCTGGCGCGGCCGCGGTCGGCGAAGTCCGCGACGGCTTCGTAGCGGTCCGCCAGCTCTCGATGGATGTAGCCCGTGCCATCGACGATCATCAGGGCCTGGTTGAAGTCTTTGTGCTGCTCAGCCGGCACCCTGATCTCCAGAAACGTGCTCAGCCGCGCGGCCAGGTGGGCGAGTCGGTGCCCGCTGCTCAGAATCGGCTGGATGTCGCGCACCAGCATGCGCACCCGTGCCATGCGGTGCTCGAGCACCATCCGCTTGACGGCTTCGATGAACAACACCTGGTCATAGACGGGAGGGTCCAGATGCCGGCTCACGATGTCCACGCTGAGGGTGGCCTGGCCGGCGAGAGCGAGAGCGATCTCGCGATTCTCCGCGCTGGTGGACAGCTCCATTTTTCCGGAGGCTGAGCCCAGCACCCTGTGGTCCAATCCTGACATCGCGGGTCGTATCCTCCGGTACCTGTCCTTATTTATCGCGGATGCGCCGAGACCCTTTAGCCGGCGGCGACGCCGGTGCGGCACGCTTCCGATAGCTAGGGGCGCCGGTATTGGCGGCGGCTAGTCGCCGGCCGGACCGAAAGTGGAAGGAGCCAGCGACCGGTGCATGCGGCGGTGGGGGATTCCGGCATCGAGAAACACCTCCCCGTAGGCCTGAAAGCCGTGGCGGGCGTAGAACCCGACCGCCTCGGTCTGGGCGTTCAGATGCACCGAGGTCAGGCCTTCCTGGCGGGCAATCGACAGCAGCGCCTGCAACAGGGCGCTGCCGACGCCGCACTCTCGCCGGTGCGCCACGACGGCCATGCGGCCAATGTGACCGGAAGGACTCATGCGGGCCGTGCCGATGGCTTCTCCGTCCGCGTCCCATGCGAGCACCTGGACGTAGTGGGGATCATTGCCGTCCCATTCCAGTTCGAGGGGCACGGACTGCTCCCGCACGAAGACGGCCTCCCGGATTCGGCGGATCTGTGGCGCTTCGTCCGGCCAGCGAGCGCGTCTGACCTCCGTGGCTTCAGGAGCGCTCGCCAAGCTGCAGGCACCCCAGGTTGTAGAGCTCGGTCAGCGTGTCCAGCAGACTGTGGTTGTCCAGTGCGGGCTCCACGTGGGACCAGGGCAGGTCCGGGCGCTCCGCGATCAGGGGGGCGGCAAAACCGCCTTGATCGTCCAGACGATACGCCTCGCCGTCGGCGAACAGGGTCGCCGCGCCCGCTGGTCTGCGCACGTAGGCGAAGCGTGCGCTGGGATCCCGCACCAGTGAGCCCGCCGCCTGGAAAAGGCTGCGGAACTGCGCCGGGCTGACGGAGGGTGTGGGCGGCTCGGGACCCAGTCCGGAGCGGTTCTCCGTGACCAGTCGACCGAACCAGCTTGCCGGATCGGCGCTGCTTGTCAAAGCGAGCATCTGTTGCTGCACATGGGCGAGCACTTCCGGGGAAATCTCGGCGGGGTGGGCCGGGGGGCCGAAAGCCGGATCTCGATAGCGGTCATCCGGGTCCAGGGTCTCGGTGGCCAGATCGGCCATGGCGCCGAGCATATCGGCATGACTGGGTGCCCGGAATCCCACTGACCAGGTCTCGCACTCCTCCAGGGCAACCCCGTGGTGGGCGACACCGGGCGGCAGGTAGAGCATGTCGCCGGGGTCGAGCACCCACTCCCGGTCCGGTGTGAACTCCTTCAGGATGCGTAGCTCCAGATTGGGCAGCAGGGCCTGTTTGCGGGCATCGCCTGCGGCAATCCGCCAGCGTTTGCGTCCCCGCACCTGGAGGAGAAACACATCGTAGCTGTCCACGTGCGGCCCCACCGATCCGTGGCACGGCGAGATGCTGACCATGATATCGTCCACGCGCCAATGGGGGATGAAGTCGAAGCGGGTGACGAGCCCGGCCGCCTCTGGAAGATGCTTGTTCATTTCCTGCAGGAGCAGCGTCCAGTGGGTATCCGGCAGCGCATGCAAGGCTTGCGGCAGGAACGGACCGTGGCGCAGTTCCCAGGGCTGGGGCCCGCCGGTCTCCAGGATGAGGCGAGACTCCACGTTTTCTTCGCAGGCCAGGGCGAACAGGTCCTCGGGGGAGATTGGGCTGTGGAATCCGGGCAGAGCCTGGCGTATCAGGAGTGGCTGCTTTTGCCAGCATTCGTGGAGAAAGTCGGCGGCGGACAGCTCACCCGTCAACATCCGCGACCCAGCCCCAGTTGCGCCTGAAATGGACACGGGTATGCGCCAAACCCGGCAGGAGCCACAGCGTGAGGGCCCCGCGGCGTTGGTACCTGGCGAAGCATGCCGGCCGATCCGAGGGAGATGCGCAGGCTCCGTGTTGCCATCACCAGCGGGGGCGGCGCCATGCACTCAGCGGACGGGGCGTATGCGCTTGGCCTGCTCCGCGGCGTTGCCCACGTAGGTGGCCGGCGACAGCTCGAGGAGCGCCTGTTTGGCCTCCGGCGGTATGTCCAGGCCCTCGATGAAAGCCGACAGGGAGTAGCGATCTATGGCGCGGCCGCGAGTGAACTCCTTGAGCTTCTCATAGGGCTTGTCCACGCCGTAGCGACGCATCACCGTCTGGATGGGCTCGGCCAGCACCTCCCAGGCGTTGGCCAGATCCTCGGCCAGCCGGTCGGGATTGACTTCCAGCTTGGCCATACCCTTCAGGCAGGACTGATAGGCGATCAGGGAATGGGCGAAGCCCACGCCCAGGTTGCGCAGGACGGTGGAATCGGACAGGTCGCGCTGCCAGCGGGACACGGGGAGTTTGGCCGACAGGTGGTTCAACAAGGCATTGGCGATGCCGAGGTTGCCCTCCGCGTTCTCGAAGTCGATGGGATTGACCTTGTGGGGCATGGTCGACGAGCCCACCTCGGCGGCCACCGTTTTCTGTTTGAAGTAAGCCAGAGCGATGTACCCCCATACGTCGCGACAGAAATCGAGCAGCACCGTATTGAAACGGCTCACGGCGTCGAACATTTCTGCGGCGAAGTCATGGGGTTCGACCTGAGTGGTGTACGGATTCCATTCGAGCCCGAGGCCGGTGACGAAGTCGCTGGCGAAAGTCTCCCAGTCCACTTCCGGATAGGCGCTGAGATGGGCGTTGTAATTGCCCACCGCACCGTTCATCTTTCCCAACAGCGGGACTGCGACCAGCTGTTCTTTCTGTCGCCTCAGGCGGTGGGCGAAGTTGGCCATCTCTTTGCCGAGGGTCGTGGGAGAGGCCGGTTGCCCGTGGGTCCGGGACAGCATGGGCTGCTGGGCGAGGGAGATGGCGAGTCCCTCCATGGCCTGCAGCAGCTCGTCCATGGCCGGCAGCACGGCCTGGGTGCGAGCCTCGCGCAGCATCAGCGCGTAGGCCAGGTTGTTGATGTCCTCGGAGGTGCAGGCGAAATGAATGAATTCGCTTACGGCTTCCAGCTCCTGGTTGCCGGCGATCTTCTCCTTGAGGAAATACTCCACGGCCTTGACGTCGTGATTCGTGGTTCGCTCGATGTTCTTCACGCGCCGAGCATCCTCCTCGTCGAACCTCTCGAAGATGCCGTCGAGGATGTGATTTGCGTGCGCGCCCAGGGTCGGCACCTCGGGGACGTCGGTACTGCTTGCGAGCATCTGAAGCCAACGGACTTCGACCAGCACCCGGTGGCGTATCAGGCCGTACTCGCTGAAGATGGGCCGAAGATCAGCGGTCTTGCTGCCATAGCGGCCGTCGACGGGGGAGATGGCGGTCAGGGAAGACAGTTCCATGCAGGCTCCGCGTGATTGGATAGTGACAGTGGGATATCAGTATAAAGAACCACCGCGGAAGCGGTAAGCGTTGGGGAGGGGAATGTGAGTAGTTAGCAGCGAATAGTGAGTAGTGAGTGGTGAATAGTGAAATGAAAGCGAATGGGTACTCCATCGGCGCGTCCTACCAGGAAGACCTCAGGCTGCGGGACGGGACGCGCGTCCGTCTGCGGGCGGTTCGGCCGACGGACAAGCAGCGGCTTCGGGAGGGGCTGGGGCGGCTGTCGGCGGAATCCCAGCGGGGTCGCTTCTTTGGTCCCAAAGCGCATTTCAGTGACGCGGAGCTGCGCTACCTTACCGAGGTCGACGGCGTGCAGCATTTCGCGGTGGGTGCGGTGGGCATCGGCCGGCGGCGCCAGGAGCAGGTAGGACTGGGCATCGCCCGCTATGTGCGGTTGACGGGCGAACCGGCGGTGGCCGAGGCGGCCGTGGCGGTGATCGACGAGATGCAGAATCGCGGCATCGGGCGGCTGCTGCTGGAGCGACTGGTAGTTGCGGCCCTGGAACGGGGCGTGAAGCGTTTCCGCTGCGAGGTGCTGGCCAGCAACAACCGTATTCGTCACATGATCACCGAGGCCTTCGGAGGGGCCTGCTTCGAGAGTCGTGGGCGGGTCATTGTGGCTGAGTTTCCCCTGCCCGAGCGCGTGACGCTGTCCCACGGCAGCACCCGCCGCGGCTCCAGCCGCTTCTCCCAAATCCTGCGGCTCGCCGCCCGGCGGCTCGTGGTGTTTAGCTTCGGGCGGGTCCTGATGAGACTTGCCGAGCCGGCTTCGGCCGGTTCAGAGGTCCCCGAGCGGCATCGGTAAGCGGGGTAGTTTGTCACGCCGCCCTCCTGGCTGGCGACTGGAGCCGGCGTCAACCCCGTTTACGCCGGCGTGAAGTCCATTGTCAGAAAAGAGGGGTGGCCGGGTCCCATCGTTCCCTTACTGATTCTGCTGCCAGCGAACAGCTTCAGTGCCTTAGGGCAAAACTGTCGATTGCGGCACAAAATTTGTATGTGCCGACTCCAGATTACAGGGAGTTCCTGCCTCAATCCTCCCCAGCGAAGCACATGGTCATGAAGCACGCAGCACCCGCGAACCTCGTCAACATGGACGTCTTCGGTCGATCCCGAAACGGCGTAAGCCCAACTGAAGCCAGCCGTATGCTGCACAAATGCCGGGCGTCCGCCATGGAACGGCTGTCGGCTGCCGTATCCGGTGTGATGAACAAGGTGGATGACACCCTGTTCGAGCTGGCTGACAAGGCGGAGAACAACGCCATTCAGACACTCTACTTCGATGCCATGCGTGAGGTGCGTATCCGCCGTGGCAACATCGAGACGGAGTTCGCCACCCTTCTGGTGGAGCAGTACAACCATGCGGTTCGGGGCGAGCGCCGGGCCAGTGCTGACGGTGTTGCTCTGGACGATGCCGTGCCGACCCTGGGCCTGGTCGAGGACGACGATCTGGAGGCAACCCTGGCCGTCAACGGCATGGTGTCCAAGGTAAGGGAACTCTGCGAGCTGGACCTGTCGGCCTTCGATCTGCGCATGGGTTTGCTGCTCGGTGACTCGGAGCTGAAACCGGAGGAGAACCCGCTCGCTCCCGAGGCGATCTGTGGCGTTTTCCGCGAGGCGTGTGACCAGTTGGGTTCCGATATTCAGATCAAGCTGATCTTGCTGAAGCTGTTCGACAAGTATGCGGCTGTCCTGCTACCTCAGCTCTACACCGACCTGAACCGTTATCTCGTCGATAACGATGTGCTGCCGAAGATTCCCCAGGCGCGCCCGACCCGGCCGGCCGCTTCGACAGCACCGTCTCCACAAACCGCCGTCCCCCATGGTGTTGTGCCCCCGGGTGTCGTGCCCCCGGGTGTCGTGCCTGAGGCCGCCGTGTCCGGGGCCGTGCCGGCGCATACAACGGCCGGGGCAGGCGACAGCGTCCTGGCCGCTCTGCACCAGCTGGTTTCCCCCAGTTCCCCGGCGACTGCCGCCGCTCCGGTCACGGGGACGCCCGTGGCGCTGGGCACGCTTCAGCAGCTGACGCGACTGCAGCGCGGTGACGTGGAACAGGTGCCGGGGGCGAGCGTGGTCCTGGATGCGGCGCAGCTGGCGAGCGGCGGCGTGAACGTGCTTCACCAACTCAAGAACGCCCCGATCGGCGAGGGCGGCGGCCGCATCGATGATCTGACCGTGGACATCGTCGCCATGCTGTTCGACTTTGTCCTGGAAGACCGGGAGATCCCGGATTTCATGAAGGCGCTGATCGGCCGGCTGCAGATCCCCATTCTCAAGGTGGCCATGCTCGATCGCTCGGTTTTCTCCAAACGGACGCATCCCGCCCGCCGCCTGGTGAACGCCCTGGCCGACGCGGCCGTCGGCTGGACCGACGCCGACCAGGCCAACAATCCTGTCTATGGCAAGGCAGAGGCCGTGGTGCATCGGGTGCTGGGTGACTTCGAGGACGACGTGGGCCTGTTTGCCGAGCTGCTGACGGAGTTCGAGCTGTTCCGAACCGAGGCGGAGCACGAGGCCGAAGAGCGGGCCAAGGATTCGGTCAAGGTCATCCAGGGCAAGGAGCAGCTGGAGCAGGCCAAGAAACTTGCGCGGCAGGAAGTTGCCTGCAGGACCTCCAGCACGGACATGCCGCCGGCGGTGAGGGGTTTTCTCAGGCAGCACTGGGCTGATTTCCTGACCGTGGCGCACATGGCGCAGGGCGAAGCCGGGGGACAGTGGCAGAGCGCTCTGAAGCTGATGGACAGGCTGGTCTGGAGCGTGCAGCCTAAATCCGCCCCGGAGGAACGAGCGCAGCTGGTGCAGCTCCTTCCGGGACTGTTGCGGGATCTCAAGGCGGGTATGGAAATCATCTCGGTGGACGCCAATGAGCGCGCCACGTTTCTCGCCGAGCTGGCGACCCTGCATGCCGGCGCTGTGAGCCGCAGCGACAGCAGGCCCGCGGCCGGCGTGGCACCTTCGCCGGTGCCGGTGGCCAGCAGCGCCGCCAACGATGCCGAGCCCGAGCAGGCGCCTGCACCGGAAGGCATCACGTCCGCTCCCGGCGAGCCTTTCGCAGACAAGCTGCGCTACGGGAGTCAGGAGAACGGCGCCGATGCTGACGACATGGCGGTCGAGGAAATCACCCTCGAAGACATCGGTCCGGCCGAGGCTGCCCCCGAGGACGCCGACGAGTATCTGGAGCTGGCGCAGGGCCTACAGCTCGGCACCTGGATAGAGTTCTCCAGCGACGATGGTGCTGCCTACCGGGCGCGATTAACCTGGGTCAGCTCGGCAACGGGGATGTATCTATTCACCGACTGCAAGGGCATCAAGGCGGGCGAGCGGACCCCCGCGGGGCTGGCGGCCGAGTTCCGGCGCCGCAGCGCCAACATCATCAAGCGCGTGCCCCTGTTCGACCGGGCGGTGAGCAGCCTCATGGACGGTCTCAAAGGCCGGCAGGACGGCGCTCTTCCCGCTTCGGCCTGAGCGGGAGATGCCAGCATGACCAGCCCGGCCGTCGCCGAGTCGCTGCAGCGTCCCCAGAATGCTCTGGCGGCCCAGTGGGTCGACAAGATTTCCGGCCTGGTGTCCCTGCCGGATGTCTGCATCCGGCTTACCGAACTGCTTCACTCGCCGGCGGCTTCAGCCCGCTCACTCGGCGAGGTGGTCGCCCGGGATCCCAGTCTGACGGCCCGTTTGCTGCGGCTGGTCAACAGCGCCTTCTACGGGTTCGTGCGCCGCATCGACACGGTGTCACGGGCCATCACCATCATCGGTGATCGGGAACTCTACAACCTCGTGGTTGCGGTGTCGGCAGTCAAGTCCTTCAGCGGTGTCCCCAGCGTGCTGGTCAACATGGACAGCTTCTGGCGTCACAGCATCTACTGCGGCCTGATTGCCAGGCTGCTCGGCAAGCGCTGCGGCGTGCTGCACCCGGAACGCCTGTTCGTCGCCGGTCTACTCCATGACATCGGCAGTCTGATTCTCTACAAGCAGGTGCCGGGGCTGGCAAAGGATCTGCTGATGGTGGCAAAGGGCGATGAGCGGGTCCTCTGCAAAGCCGAAGAGCAGGCCTTGGGCTTCGGCCACGCCGAGCTCGGTGCCCTGCTTCTGGCCCGCTGGATGCTGCCCGATTCCCTGGTGGGCGCCGTGCGCTATCACCACGATCCGGGCGCAGCCGGAGAGCATGCGCTGGAGGCCTCTCTGGTGCACATGGCCGAGGTGTTCGCCAACCGCTCGGAGATCGGCGCCCTGTTCGAGGAGCCGTCCGTGGAGGCGGAAATCAGTCCCCACGCCTGGGAAGCCACATCCCTGGCTCCCGAGGATCTGGACCAGGAAGCGATCATCGGCGAAGCGGGGCTGCAGTTCGCGGAAGCCGCCCACCTGCTGGTGTCGAACACCTGACGCTTCGCCCTCGTCCCGCGACGCCAGCCCGTCCACCCGCGCATGCACGACAGCCGTGACGGGCTCCACGGACGTGAAGCCGCATTCGGTTTCGCTCGTGAACAAGCCGGTAGACCGCTTCGGGGTCGACGCTTGGGTCGGCCTTCCCGATCCGCGCTATGAGCCGATGGACGGCTTCGTCGATAGTAGCGTCCTGCAGTCCGTAGAGCACTTCAAACGTGGTGAAGAGAGAGGAGAATGTCGTTGTCGGCCGTGCGCTAGCCGGTCTTCCGTCGTGGATGATGCGCCTTTCTCTCGGTTGCCGAAAGCGGCCCCTTCTCGCCGGCCGGCGCCACGCTGCTCAGGGTCTGTTTGGCCGGGACCAGCTCGGCCGCTTCCTGCTCGAGCGCGGCCTGCTCCTCTTCCGGGAGCGGACATATCTCCGCCTCGCCTTCGACAGGCTTCGGGAAAAGCGCCTTGCTGGCGGTGATGCAGCCCAGCGGTACCACGACCAGCGTCAGGGTGGTGGCCACGATGGGACCGAACAGCAGGGAGATGGCCATGCCCTGGAAGATGGGGTCGAACAGGATGGCCACGGCGCCGGCCATCATGGTCAGGTCCGTCACCCAGATGGGGCGCATGCGGATCTGGCCGGCGCGGATGACGGCCTCCTGGACTTCCGTGCCCCGGTGGACAGAGTTTTTGGCGAAGTCCACCATCAGGATGGAGTTGCGCACCTCGATCCCGGCAAGGGCGATGAAGCCGATCATGGAGGTGGCGGTGAACTCGGCATTCAGCAGCCAGTGGCCGGGGATGATCCCGATCAGGGTCAGGGGTATGGGCGCCATTATGATGGTGGGATGGATGAAGTTACCGAACTCCCACACCAGCAGCGCGAAGATGAGCACCAGGGCTGCGGCGAATGCCAGCCCCAGATCGCGAAACGTCTCGTAGGTGACGGTCCACTCGCCGGTCCACTCGAAGCTGGTCGCTGCGTCGTCCTTGGGTGCCTTGGTCAGGGTGCCGGTCATCGCGTTGACACCGTCCGGCGTCGTGTAGACCTTGAGCTGATCCTCGACCGCCAGCATGCCGTAGATGGGCGCCCCCATGCGGCCTTCCATCTCACCCACCACGTACTCCATGGGGCGCAGATCCTTGTGATAAATGATGGGATCCTCCGCGACTTTGACGAATCGGCCCAGCTCCGCCAGGGGCACTGTGCGTCCGTCCCGTGTCGGCACCGGGAGGTCGGCGACGCGGGTCACGTCGGCGCGTACTTCCAGGGGCAGCTGGATGACGAGATAGGTAGGTTCGCGCACATTGCCTCGCTTCACGTCTCCCAGCCGGTGGCCGCCCATGGCCATGGTGACGTTGCGCGTGATGGCCTCCACGGAGACGCCTCGGCGCTCGGCTTTCTCTGTGTCCACCTCGAAGTGCCAGAGGTCGTGGGGCGTGGTCATGTAGTGATCCACGTCCACCAGATTGGGGACGGTGTCGAACAGGCGCGCCATGTCCTCGGCAACCTGGCGCCGGGTGGTTGCGTCCGGTCCGTAGATCTCGGCTACGACGGTCTGCAGCACGGGCGGGCCCGGCGGCATCTCCACGATCGCAATCCGCGCGCCGTGCTCCCTGGCCACCGGGGTGAGCAGCTGGCGCGCGGCGATGGCCAGCTCGTGGCTGCTGCGCTCCCTCTCATCCTTGTCCAGCAGCATCACCTGGATGTCCGCCTCCCACGCGTTCTGTCGCAGGTAGTAGTGACGCACCATGCCGTTAAAGTTGAACGGCGACACGGTGCCCACATAGGTCTGCAGCGCGATCACCTCCGGCATCTGCTGCTGCAGGACCTCGGCCAGCCGCCACGCCACGTTGGCGGTGACCGGGAGTGCCGTGCCCTCAGGCATATTGATGACCACGTTGAACTCCGGCTTGTTGTCGAAAGGCAGCGTCTTCACGGTGACCGCCTTCGTATAGAACATGGAGATGGCCAGGAAGAACGCGGCCACGATGGTGCACAGGAACACCCAGGCGGCGAGCCGGTTGCGAATAAGCGGCTGCACGATGGGCCGGTAGATGCGCCCGATGGCGTTCTGAATGCGCCGCTCCTTCTGCTCGGCCTTCTTCAGGGCCTCCAGCTTCGGACGCAGCTTCAGGGAGAACCACGGTGTGAACACAAAGGCCGCGAACAGAGAGAAGACCATGGCCACCGACCCGAGTGTCGGTATGGGCAGCATGTAGGGCCCCATCATGCCGCTGACGAAGCCCATGGGCAGCAGGGCGGCAAGCACGGTGAGGGTGGCGATGATTGTGGGGTTGCCCACTTCGCGTACGGCGTCCACGGCCGTGTCGACGCTGATGTCGTCCTCGTGCAGCCAGCGCCGGAAGATGTTCTCCACCACCACGGTGGCATCGTCAACCAGAATACCGATGGCGAAGATCAGCGCGAACAGGCTCACCCGGTTGATGGTGTAGCCGAGGATCCAGGCCGACCACACGGTGATGAGAATGACCACGGGAATGACGACGATGACCACGATGGCCGGCCGCGTGCCGATGGTGATGAAACAGAGCACGCTGACGGCGATGGCCGCGCCCGTCAGGGCCAGCAGCAGCTCGTTAACCTTGTCGTTGGCCGTCTTGCCGTAGTTGCGCGTGACGCTGACGTGGACATTTGCCGGAATCAGGCGCCCTTTCAGTGATTCCACTTTCTCCAGGATGTCCTCGGCAACAGTGACGCCGTTGGTGCCCTGCTTCTTGGCAATGGCGATGGTCACGGCGGGCCTGCCGCTGGCCTCGGGCGTTGAGCCGTCGTGGCTGGGACCTGTGAAGAACGCCACCAGCCGGCTCGTCTCCTCGGGGCCTTCAAAAACGTTAGCGACATCCCGCACGTAGATGGGCATGCCGTGCTGACTGCCCAGCACAAGACCGCCCACGTCCTCGGCGTTGCGCAGATAGGAGCCCGTGGTCACCCTGAACAGGGTATCGCCGGACTCCACCGTACCGCCGTCCTTCTGGGTGTTAGCCGAGCGAATGGCGTTTGCCACCTGGTCAAGGCTGATGCCGAAGCCGGCCAGGCGCTCGGGAAGCACCTCGATGCGTATTTGCTCGGAACGGCCGCCGACCACGAAGCCGGGACCGGTGTTCCTGACCTCCTTCAGCCGCTGCAGCACGTCCAGCGCCAGCGCGCGCAGCACGCCGTCGTCCATCTCACTTGACCACAGGGTCAAGGTGACCACGGGCACGTCGTCGATGCCCTTGGGCTTGACCAGCGGCATGGACACATCCGGCGGGATCATGTCCAGGTTGGTCTGCAGCTTGTCGTGGACCTTGACAATGGACGGTCCGAGCTCCTCTCCCACCTCGAAGCGCACGGTGACTATGCCGTTCTCCCGCTGGGAGGCCGCATACACGTGCTTGACCCCGGGGATCTCGCTCATGATCCGCTGCAGGGGGTCGATGGCCAGGCTCGCCACCTGCTCCGCGGACGCGCCTGGATACTGGATAAAGATGTCGATCATAGGCACGGAGATTTCGGGGTCCTCCTGCCGCGGAGTGAAGAACAACCCGAGCAGGCCGATGAACAGGGTCGCGATATAGAGCAGAGGGGACAGGGGCGAGTCGATAAAAGCGCGGGCAATGCCGCCGGCCATGCCCAGGCGGGGGCGCTCTTCGTAGGGAATCGGAGGGTGATGCAGCGCCGGTCGCCGGGAGCGGTGGATCGGAGGACGCTCTTTCATGACTTCGCTGCTCAGCCTATGACCACTACCCTGGGCGGGCGGACCTCTTCTGCTGGCCAGACGCTACAGTTCTATCTTACGTATCGCGCGTCCAAAAAGACAATTATTGCGGTCGTCTGCAGGGCCGGCATCTTGAGCCGGCAAACGGTCTTGGTATGATGGCTAGAGAGGCTTCGCCGGGCTGCCGCGCCCATGTCAGGCGCCGGCGAGGGGGCTTCTCGGGGAGGATAGCTGGCATGCTCGAGATTAAGCAGAAAGATAGCGGCGAAGTGCTGGACACGGTACAGGGCAACAGCCTGGCGGGCGCCGATCTCCGGGAGATGCGCTTGGCGGGCGCCGACTTGAGAGGTGCGGACCTGAGCCATGCGAAGCTCGACCATGCGGACCTCTGCGGGGCTGACCTGGCGGGTGCCAACCTGGACCATGCCCAGTTGTTCGGGGCGCATCTGAACGAGGCCAATCTGAGCGGCGCCCGCCTGAACGGCGCCAGGCTGAGCGACGGGTCCCACGCCGGGGCAGCCATGCTGCGCAACTGCGATCTGAGCGGCGCGGATCTGCGCGGCGCCGACCTGCGCCAGGTGGAGTTGCACGGCAGCAACCTGGCCGGGGCCAACCTCACCCAGGCCGATCTGCGCAAAGCGAGCCTGAACCGTTGTGTGCTGACCCACGCGACGATCCGCCACGCACTGCTCATCGACTCCAATCTGCGCAAGGCCGATCTCAGCCATGCGGATCTGCGCACCAGTCACTTGAACGAGGCCAACCTGGTGAAGGCAACCCTGGTGGAGGCCAACCTGGGCAGCGAGCACGGTCAGGCCACGGTGCTCAATCTCGCCAACATGGAGGGGGCCAACCTGAGCGGCGCGCAGATGCGCCATGCGGTGCTGCTGGACTCCAACCTGCGCCACGCCAATCTGTCTGGCGTGGACCTGAGCCACGCCATCATCGGCGGAACGATCATGCGCAGTGCCAACGTGCGCGATGCGAACTTCGAGGGCGTGGAGCTGGCAGCGGTGACCATGGACTTCGCCAATTTCTCCGAAGCCAGGAACGCCGACATTCCGTCCTTCAAGACCAACCTGCGCTGAGCCCGGGACGGCGTGTTTCGGCGACCCGGCAGGGCCTAGCGCGCGTTTCTCACCGGGATTCGGAATCTTGGGTTACTTTGGCAAAGCAGCTTGGTCAATCGCCCGCAGAGGCATAGCGGGACTATGGCTCAAGGGAGATCGGCCAAGATGCGAAGCTAGAGGGGGCCAAGAACCGAATAGGACAACCTGCAAACAAGATGGTGGACAACAAAGAAGCCAAGGCTTTGAACATTGCGACATTTACGTGGAAACCGGGTCCGCCTGGTGAGAAATGCGCACCAAAGATGTGGCTCCCCGTCCCCGCTGCAGGAGACGACACACACAGAGCGGTGCGTTCCGCGCAGCACCAGGCAAAAACTTCGTCAACCGCTGAGGAAGCGACATGTTTGACTTCACTGGCAAGGTGGCCCTGGTAACCGGGGCGGCGGGCAGTCTGGGACAGGCCGTGGTTGCGGCGTTCGCTCGAGCCGGGGCGCATCTCATTTGCGCCGATCTGGCCGGAGACCGCCTGCAGGCCCTCTACGGGAACGCCCCGGACCATGTCACCCTGGCGGTGGATCTGACCGACGAAGCCGCGGTGCAGGAGGGGATCTCCCGAGTCGCAGCCCAGTCCGGACGCATCGACATCCTGGTGAACGTGGCCGGCGGCTTCCGCATGGGGCCGGCCTTGCGGGATACGCCGACGGAGACCTGGGATTTCATGATGGACCTGAACGCACGCTCCGTGTTTCTGGCAACGCGGGCCGTGTTGCCCCATATGTTGGCCCAGCAGTTCGGCCGTATCGTCAACGTGGCGGCACGGGCGGCCGTCCAGCCCAAGGGCCGCATGGCGCCCTACTGCGCCTCCAAAGCGGCCGTCATCACCTTCACCGGAAGTCTCGCGGCAGAGCACAAGCAGGACGACATCAACGTCAACTGCATCCTGCCGGGTACCATCGACACGCCTCAGAACCGCAGCGACATGTCCGACGCCGACTTCGCCACGTGGGTACCGCCCGCAGCCCTGGCCGATGTGATCCTGTTTCTGGCCTCCGACGCCGCCCGCGCCGTGAACGGCGCAGCGATCCCGGTCTACGGCCGCAGCTGAGAGTACCGGTGATCCTCCACGTGGACATGGACGCCTTCTATGCATCCGTGGAGGTGCGCGACCGCCCCGAGCTGGCGGCAAAGCCCGTGATCGTCGGGGGACGCCCCGGATCCCGCGGGGTGGTGGCGGCCGCCAACTACGTGGCGAGGCGCTTCGGGGTACATAGCGCCATGCCCTCTGCCACGGCGCTCAAGCTCTGCCCGGAGGCGGTCATTCTGCCGGTGCGCATGGCTTACTACGCAGAGGTATCGCGCGCCATCCGCGCCATCTTCCGGACCTTCACGCCGGTGGTGGAGCCGCTTTCCTTGGATGAAGCGTTCTTGGACTGCAGCGCCAGCGAGTGCCTGTTCGGTTCCAGCGCGGACATCGGGCGCCGGATCAAGCGCACCATCCGCGACGAGTTGGATCTGGTCGCCTCGGTGGGTGTGGCGCCCAATAAGTTTCTTGCGAAGCTGGCCAGCGATCTGGACAAGCCCGACGGTTTCGTGGTGGTCCAGCCAGAAGGGGTTCGAGCATTCCTGGATCCGCTCCCCGTGGAACGGCTTTGGGGCGTCGGACGCGTGGCCAGCACCCGCCTGGCCCGGCTTGGGATCCGCACCGTCGGCCAGCTGCGCGACGCGTCCTCGGACGTCCTAGAGGCCCTGTTCGGCCGTGCCGGCAGCCATCTCCGGGAGCTTTCCCGGGGCATTGACCACCGGGCCGTAGTCCCGGACCACTTGGCGAAGTCCATCTCCCACGAAACCACCTTTGCCACGGACATCGCCGATCGGGAAATACTGCGTGCGCGGCTCCTCGAGCTGACCGAGCAGGTGGCGCGGCGTCTGCGCCGCCTGGGATTGGAGGCCCGCACCGTGCAGGTCAAGCTGCGCCGCTCCGACTTCCAGACCATCACCCGTGCTCACACCCTGAGCAGTCCCACCGATATGACTCAGGAGATCTGGCAGATCGCCGACCAGCTGCTCAGAACGGGTCTGGTCAGGGGGCCCGGGCCCCTGCGCCTGATTGGCGTCGGCGTCAGCGGCCTGGAAGAGCCGGCGCCAAGGCAGCAGACTCTGTTCGAAGATGAGAGCCGGGCCAGGGGCCGGCGGCTGGACGCAGCCGTGGACGACATCAACGGTCGATTCGGAAAGCGCGCCCTGCGGCGCGCCGCCGAGCTCAAGCACTGACGGGGCAGGTCCCCTGCGCCAGAATTTCGCCGCTCCCCGCCGCTCATGCGTAAGATTCTTGACGCTGGCACGCCTGCAGCTGTAACCGGCGTTTCCGTTTTTCCCATGCTGACGTCGCCTCGGCATCGCCGATTCCGTCGCCTTCTCTAATAAATTGCTTCTAAACAATGGCTTATCCAATTGGCGCGCCGGGCTGGCGCGAAACTTGTAGCGTGGAACTCGCGAGCGAGCGGGTCGCACTGGGAAGTGTTGCCTGGCAGGAGGGGGTGTGGCTAGGACACCTGTGACCGACTCTTCGGCTGAGAGGAGGTTGCGCAATGCCGCGGCTGAGCGCACCCATTACCCTTTTTCTGCTGACATTGACCAGTTTCCCGGCCGCGGCCGAGCCGGCTTCGTTGTCGGCCGAGGGTTTTCCGCCAGGCATTGTGGAGCGCTCTCCGCTGCTATGGGACGGCTACCTGGTGGACTTGCCGAGGCCGCCGCCGACGGTGCTGCTGGCGGAGGTTCGCTTGCTCAGGACCGAGCTCATGGACCATCGCGATGTGCTCGATTACCGGGTCGGGGCGAGCAAGCTCACTGTACCCGAGGTGTTGGTTGCCATCGCGGTGCCGGGAGGCTCGGCCTATCTTATCGGCAAGACGGCATGGCGCCTGCGGGCAAAGAAGGCGCTGGAGAATGCCTCTGTGGATCTGGACTATCTGGACGAGGATTTTTTGGCCTTCCAGGGGATGTCGCGCGTGTACGTGATAGCCCTGGCCCAAGGCCAGTAAGCGGGTTCTCCCCCTGCAGGCCGCGGTAAGCAGCGGCGATGCTTCAAGGGCGCTTAAGCGCCCTTTCTTTTTTGCACCGCTTCCCAGAGCCGGCGGATCACTCTGGATCAGGCGGCCTGCATTGCCTTCACATCAGCAAGCTTGCCGTCGGGCGCTGGTCCCGGGTCGGCGTCATTCTCGCGGGAAGCCGCATGAGCTTAAGCCGCTCAGCCTTCGCCGGGCAGATTTTCTATCGGTATCGCGGGCAGGCTGTCGGCCGGAGCAAAGCGAAAGATGCGCCCGTAGAAATAAAGCTCGGCTTCCAACGCTCTCCGAATCGTGGCCGCTTGTCGGAAGCCGTGCTGCTCGCCCTCGAAGGCCAGATAGGCCACGGGCAGGCCCTTGCGGCGCAGTGTGGCCACCATCTTCTCCGCCTGGTCTGGCGGCACTACCTTGTCTTCAAGACCCTGCAGGAAAATGACGGGTGCGGACAGCCGGTCGGTGTAGTGTATCGGTGAGCGGTCCCTATAGACGGACCTTGCCTCGGGCAGTGGGCCGACGAGTCGGTCCAGGTAGCGGGACTCGAACTTGTGGGTGTCCGTGGTGAGGGTCTCCAGGTCGCTGATTCCATACAGGCTGGCGCCCGCCCTGAAGACGTCGCGAAAGGTCAGGGCCGCCAAGGTGGTGTAGCCCCCCGCGCTGCTGCCGCGGATGGCGAGGCGCTCCGGATCCGCCTTGCCCGCATCCGCCAGGTATTCGGCGGCACTCACGCAGTCGTCCACGTCCACCACGCCCCATTTACCGTTGAGCCGCTGCCGATAGGCCCGGCCGTAGCCCGTGCTCCCGCCGTAGTTCACGTCCACGACGGCGAAGCCGCGGCTGGTCCAGTACTGAATGGCCAGGCTCATGGTGGTGGCGGCCGCCGCCGTGGGCCCGCCGTGGCTGCGCACGATCAGGGGCGGGCGCTGGTCGGCCGGACCGGCATAGTCTCGATTGCACGGCGGATAGAACAGCGCGTGGGCCGTGTGGCCCTGCGGCGTTGGGAACGCGATCGCCTCGGGCACGGAGAGGTAGCCGGTATCGAAGGCGACGCCGCTGGATTCCCGCAGCGCCTGCGTGGCATGCGTCCCGGGGTCGAGCAGGAACACCGCCTCGGGCAGGGTGGGGGCACCTGCGATGAACACCACTCCGCCGGGACCGCTGGCAACAGACTCGATGCTCGTGAAGGGCGTTTCGATGGGCTGCAGATCTGTGAGGCCGGAATCGATCCGAGCCAGGTGGCGGTTTCCGTTCTGGCTGTATGCGCAGACCAGGCTCCCGTTTGCCACCAGGGCGTAGGTGGACATGCTGAAGACCCACTGGGGTAGGCCGAACTCCGCCTCCATGGACAGGTGGGCGTCGATTCGGCCGTCCCGCCAGCGGAAGAGATTCCACCAGCCGCTGGGGTCGGAGACATAGTAGAGGGAACCGTTCGCTCCCCAGACGGGTTGAAACACGGACTCGTCACTACCGCCGGCAATCTGGATCGGACCCTCGAGCGTACCGTCGTCCAGGACGCGGGCCACCCACAGGCTTGTGTTGTCCCAGGGCATGTTCGGGTGGTCCCAGGTCAACCAGGCGAGATGGCTGCCGTCCGCGCTGAGACAGGGTGATGCGTAGAAGTCGTGACCGGCAGCGAGGGTGATGCCCGGACCATCGGCGCCCGTATCGAGTCCGATGCTGACCAGCCTGTTGTCAGGTTCGCCGCCGCTGCTGTGATCCTCCCGAACACAGATGAGCCGCCGGCGGGCGGAATCCACAATCAAGTCGGCATAGCGCCAAGGCCCCTCCGCCGTCAGCGGCTCCGGCTGCCCACCCGACCGCTGGCGGTAGAGCCGCTGGTCGGCAAAGTTCGAGAAGTAGACCGTGCCGTCGAGCACCGTATAGGCCCCGCCGCCATACTCATGCACGCGGGTCCGCACGCTGAACTCAGGCGGCGTGACGTCTTCGGTCTTCCCGTCGGT